>URPG01000358.1 GCA_900549675.1 uncultured Oscillospiraceae bacterium
GGCAACGACTTTAAGTGTTTTTGAGATTCCCATACTTCCTCCTTGCTACAATCTATTTAGATAATTATCTAAATAGATTGTAGCAAGCTTTACTTCTTTTGTCAAACATAATTTTATAATTTTTTATTTTTAAATTGCTAACCCCTATCTGTCAAAACATTGATTTTGCATTTTAACCTTACAAAATCTATCTAAATTTGTTTGTTAAAAACAGAAAACCGCAGAAAACTAATTCCTGCGGTACTTGATAGGCGATACCTAATAAAAGTTATTTTCCCCGCTGTTTGGGGTTTGTTACAAAATTTTATATCTCTTGCTGGTCGTCCCAGTCCTGCAAGGCAATGCGAATCTCATCAAATCGGTAGCCCCGCCTTTGCAAAGCCGCAATCGCTCTTCTCTTGATTTTTTCATCCTCGGCAAAGCGGGGATATTTTCGTTCCAAAATAAAGCGAATGGCCTCACCGGTATCGTTATCGGCATACTCCTCCAGAATTTCATCGATTAAATTGCGGTCAATGCCTTTTTGGTTCAGCTCCATGCGAACCCGCATGGCACCGTATTTTTTTCGGTTAAACAGCATTTCTGCGTAATCTCTGGCAAAGCGTTCATCGTCTAAAAGGCCGATTTTTTCCATATGCTCTGCCGCCGCTTTTGCCGCTTCTCTTGTAGCTGCCGTTCGGACAATTTTATCTTCCAATTCTTTTTTGGAGTGATTGCGGTGTTCCAATAAATATAGCGCCTTTTCATGGGCACGTCTGGCATCGGACTGCTGAATTAAAATATGTAATTCTTCATCCGTAATCTCCTGCCCTATTTTAAAGCCGGCTTTGAGAAGGGTTTCTTTATCGATTTTCACGGCAGATTCCCCGTCAAGATACAACTGAACAAAACTCTTTTTCCTCGGCTCTATGGCTGTAATCAACATTAATCATCCACCAGAATATCTAGGCTTGCTTTTGATTTGGGCTCTGCCTTAACCGTTTTCGGACCTTCTTCCGGCGTGACTTCCACCTCTTTTATAGCAGGCCCAGTAGTCGATTTTGTTGTCTTGCCATACAATTTATCGACATTTTCTTTCAGTTCAGCTTCTACCTGTTCCGCAATATCGGGATTGTTGGCCAAAAAATCTTTTGCCTTATCACGTCCTTGACCCAAACGCTCCCCTTTATAAGAGAACCAAGAACCGCTTTTGTCCACAATGTCTAATTTGACGGCCAAATCAAGCAATTCTCCCACACGAGAAATACCCTGTCCATACATGACATCAAATTCCGCCTCACGGAAGGGAGGAGCCATTTTATTTTTTACCACTTTGGCTCGAGTGCGTGACCCTATTAAGTCTGTTCCGCTTTTCAGGGTTTCAATTTTACGAATATCAATTCTCACCGACGCATAGAATTTTAAGGCACGACCGCCGGGCGTTACCTCGGGGCTGCCATACATAACGCCCACTTTTTCGCGCAGCTGATTGATAAATATCGCAACACAATTGGATTTTGAAATGGCACCCGCAAGTTTCCGCAGAGCTTGTGACATCAATCTGGCTTGCAACCCGACGTGACTATCACCCATTTCACCCTCGATTTCTGCTCTTGGTACCAAAGCCGCCACAGAGTCGACCACAATAATATCAATAGCGTTTGAGCGCACCAACGCCTCGGTAATTTCCAAAGCCTGTTCACCTGTATCCGGCTGTGAAATCAACAGAGATTCAATATCCACACCCAAATTGCCGGCGTAAACCGGGTCAAGAGCATGTTCAACGTCAATAAACGCAGCATATCCGCCCGCTTTTTGAGCCTCGGCAATACAATGCAGTGCCAAGGTGGTTTTACCGGATGATTCCGGTCCATAAATTTCGATAATTCTGCCTCTTGGCATACCGCCGATACCCAACGCCAAGTCAAGCGATAAGGAACCCGTGGGACTTGATTCAACATTTAAGGCAGACTGCTGCCCTAACTTCATAACAGCACCTTCTCCAAAATTCTTCTTAATCTGGGTTAGTGCTGTTTCCAGTGCTTTTGCTTTATCTTCTACTTTTACCACAGGGGCCATCTTATTTTTTGAAACTTTCTTTTCTTTTTCAGCCATATTTACCTCCGGATTATAATGGATCCTCAGCCAAATCTACTTCCCATTATACCCAATCTTTTTTCCTATTGCAATGGTTTTTCCAAAAAAATCAAACTTTCGTTTGGTCTTTGTTCTTTTCTTGCTTTCACTATTTCTTCATGTTATACTTTTTATAATTCATTCTATATTAAAACTGGCAGGAGTAATTTTATGGATTCTTTTTTACCTATATTAAATTTGTTTGACAGTGATACTCCCCACAGCACGGCAGCGCCTTTTCAAAATATTGAAAATCAAGAAAGTAAGGACGGAATCATGATGAACGAATTGACAAAAATATTCCT
>URPG01000359.1 GCA_900549675.1 uncultured Oscillospiraceae bacterium
GAGGACACGAGCCTGGCTTGTGTCCTCATTTAAACATGCGCTGTGAGGAATCTTAGGGATTCTGTTTTTTTAGCATGGACATTACCATTTGAATCGTCCGGTCAATCTGTTCCTTTTCTTTCTGCGTTTTCCCCTCTTTTATCAATTCTAGAATCAATGAAATTTCATCAGGGGAAAACCGGATTCCTTTTTTATTTGCGTTTGTGATAAGTGTCATCAAAACAGGGGCGAGTGCACGACCGGATTTTCCGGACGTCTGGGCGGCAGCTGTCTTGATCAACTCTACCTTTATCGGATCCATATTTTTTAACATAGGGTCATTTAACCAATCAATCATGTTCTTGTTCTCCTTCTTTGTTTTGGGTTTCGTTTTGAGGTTCTGTTTCAGTTTCGCTTTGGGTTTCTTGTGAAGACATTGTGTTGTACATATCAAACATAGCCTGCTGTTCTGGCGCAAGCATATTTTTCATCATGGACATCGGATCAAAGGCCGGGTCTGTGTTTCCATCAGAATCTGCAGTGTCATTCATATTTTGAAACACCTCCATCATATCCATCATATTCATGAGCATGTCAAATGTTTCTCCAAACTGTGCAGGAATATAAGGTCGGATTTCCTGAATGATATGAAAAGGAGAGAATGTTTTCTTTTCAAAATCCTGTGAGTAGACATCGCTGTGAAAGCGTTGAAAAAAATCTATGGTGTGCTGCAGTTCCAAAAATTTTGTGTATACAGCTAGAAAGCGTTGGTTTTCCGGAGGGGTATATGGAATCAGCAGCTTCAGGATTTGCAGACTTTGTGTGGAAATCAGTTGATCAAAAGGGGTCATTTTTTCAAAATCATGATCTTCCATAGTCACTCCTAAATCTAACGTTGTAAATATATATGAGGAGAAGGGCGAAATTATGAAATGAACATATAATATAACATAGAATAACTGGAGGTATAGGCAAATGAAACATAAGCTCATTATAGACGGAAATGCAGTTTATGAACTAGATTTGAAATGTGCAGCAAAAAAAGCAGGAAAAAAAACTGTGAAAACAAACAAGGAGAAAAATAGGGAGACGAAAAAATAAAATTCCGGCCGGGTTAAACCAGCCGGAATTTTTGGGGAAAGATTAGCAGCAGCCATCTCCGAATCCATTGCCACAGCCACAACCGTTGTTGGATCCGCTTCCAAATCCGCCACAGCAGAATAACAGAAGGATAATCCAGATACAGCTGTCTCCACAGCCGTTGTTGTTGCCGCTAAATCCGTTGCCGCATCCGCCACAGCAGAATAAAAGTAAAATAATCCATAAGCAGGAATTGTTTCCAAATCCAGATCTTTCGTTTCTTTCACAGCCACATCCACAGTTTGTTGCACTTAAATCACTCATAATTGAGCCTCCATATAATTTGTTTACACTTCATAATATGTAGCAGGGCTTATTTATGTTTCCTGAAAAAAGAAAATATTTAGAGGAGAAAGAAAACGAACAAAAAAAGGACTGTTTCATATTTTAAATTAAAAAGGAAACAGATCCTTATGAAACGGGTAAAGCAAATCGTTCAATATTGGTGCGATGATGTTATAAAGGGAAAATATCTTGGGAAAGGGGTGGTGGCAGCAGTGCTGGATACAGGGATTGCTCCCCATCCGGATTTTCAGAATAAAGTGCTGGCATTTCGAGACTTTGTAAATGGACAGGAAGTCATCTATGATGACAATGGTCATGGGACACATGTGTGCGGAGTCCTGGCTGGGAATGGAAATTCCTCTGATGGAATATACGGGGGAATTGCTCCGGAGTGCGATTTGATCGTCTTAAAGGTATTAGATCAAAAAGGAAATGGTAATGTAACGGAAGTGATGAAGGCGTTTCGATGGCTCTTAGAAAATCAAAAAAGATATCATATACGTATTGTAAATATTTCTGTGGGAATGCTGCCGCAATCAGACGAGAGAGAAGAAGAAAGATTAATCAATGGCGTGGAGGCACTTTGGGATGCGGGGTTGGTTGTCGTGGCTGCTGCGGGAAACTTAGGACCGAAGGAGGGGACGATTACAACACCGGGGGACAGCAAAAAGATTATCACGGTTGGATCTTCTGATGACCAGTATTATATAGACCAAAGGGGAAACACGAAGAAACACTATTCCGGAAGGGGGCCTACAAAAGAATGTGTATGTAAGCCGGATGTTGTAGCGCCAGGATCCTATATTCGCTCCTGCAATGCGAAATTTGCGAGGCAGAGAGGACAGCCGTATGTGGTGAAAAGCGGCACATCGATGGCAACACCGATTGTATCCGGTGCGATTGCGGATTTATTGAGTAAATATCCGGAGATGTCCAATGTGGAAGTCAAGCTCAAACTTCGCGAGAGCAGCAGTGATATGGGGGCAGATTACAATCGTCAGGGGTGGGGGCAGCTA
>URPG01000360.1 GCA_900549675.1 uncultured Oscillospiraceae bacterium
TAGAAATATCCTTGACTTTACTGTGCTAACATGATAAACTATAAAAACAGTAACGAATAGGAGAGAATTTAAATGAAAAAAAGAATAAAATTCCTGTCTTTAATAATGGCACTCTGCATGACGGTTGCAGCATTTACCGCTTGCGGTTCATCAAAAGAAGATTGGGAATATATTGAAGAACAAGGAAAATTGGTTATTGGATATACTTTGTTTAAACCAATGAATTATCAAGAAAATGGCGAATTGATTGGTTTTGATACAGAATTTGCTCAAGCGGTAACAGAAGAATTGGGTGTTACACCGGAATTTATTGAAATTAACTGGGATACCAAAATCACGGAGCTGAAATCCAAAAAAATTGACGTGATTTGGAACGGTTTTACAATGACAGAGAAATTGGCAGAAGAGGTCGACTTTACCATGCCTTATTTGGTCAATAAGCAGGTGGCTGTAGTACAAAAAAGTAAGCTTGAACAATATAAAACAATTGAAGATTTGGCAAAAGGTAAAATAACAGCAGAAGCGAAATCGGCCGGTGAAAAAGCGGTTCAAAGTGAAGAAAAGCTGAAAGATGCTGAATATAATTCTGTTGGACTGCAAACCGATGTACTGATTGAAATAAAATCGGGTACCTCCGATGTCGGTGTAATTGACTATACCATGGCAAAGGCGATGCTGCAAAATGAGACAGATTACAGCGATTTAGCCATTGTAGAAGGAATTGAATTAGCACCGGAGGAATATGGAATTGGTTTTAGAAAAAACAGTCCCAAAACACTTGAAAAAGTCAATCAAGCAATTGAAAAATTAGCGGAAAGCGGTAAATTGGCTGAAATTGCTGAAAAGTATGGTTTAACAGAGCAATTGGCTGATAATCTTCAATAATTGAATTAGGATAAGGAACAGGATATGTCTTTTTGGAATGTAACGCTTTCTCTTTGGGAAGGTTTTCAATCAACTTTACTTATTTTTATTTTAACTTTAGTAATGTCTTTGCCGTTGGGTCTTATCATTTCTTTTGGTTCAATGTCGAAATTCAAACCCTTGTCTTTTTTCACAAAGGCATTTGTCTGGGTGATTCGTGGTACACCTCTTATGCTGCAAGTTATCATTGTTTTCTATGTACCGGGATTGTTGTTTAACATTCCCACACAATCTCGGCTAACAGCTGTATTGGTGGCTTTTGTAATTAATTATGCAGCTTATTTCTCCGAAATTTACCGCGGAGGGATTGAAAGTATCCCAAAGGGGCAGTATGAAGCGGGGCAGGTTCTGGGTATGACCAAGAGCCAAGTGTTTTTCAAAATTATTCTTATGCAGATTATTAAGAGAATTTTGCCGGCAATGAGCAACGAAGTGATTACTTTGGTGAAAGACACCTCGTTAGCGAGAATTATCGCCTTTAGTGAACTGATTAAGCATGCACAAGAATTTACATCAGAAGGGCTGATTTGGCCGTTATTTTATGCAGGTGTATTTTATCTGGTCTTTAATGGATTGCTGACAATAGCGTTCTCTAAATTGGAGAAAAAATTAGATTATTATAAAGGATAAGCGTTGAAATGGCATTATTACAAATCAAAGGCTTGAAAAAGAGCTTTGGGAATACTTCTATCTTAAAAGGAATTGATTTAGAGGTTCATAAAGGAGAAGTAGTTTCCATTATCGGTTCTTCCGGCAGTGGTAAAACTACATTGCTCCGCTGTATCAATTTTTTAGAGCAGGCTAATGAGGGTGAGATTTATATGAAGAATAACCTCATTTTTGACGCTCAAAAAGAAATTTATAAAAATATGGATGAACGCCGTAACAATCAGCTTTTATTTGGCTTGGTTTTTCAATCTTTCAATCTTTTTCCTCAATATAATGTGCTCGAGAATGTGACTTTGGCTCGTAAGACCTTGGCAAAATCAAGAGAAGATTATCGGAAAAATAAAAAACAAATTATTGCAGAAATTGAAGCAGAAGCCAAAATATTATTAGATCGTGTTGGCCTGCAGGATAAAATGCTAAACTATCCTTGTGAGCTTTCCGGGGGACAGCAACAAAGGGTGGCAATTGCCAGAGCGTTGGCACTTAATCCTGAAATCCTTTGTTTTGATGAACCGACAAGTGCTTTAGATCCTGAACTTACCGGAGAAGTTTTATCGGTCATTAAGGATTTGGCAAAGGAAAATATTACGATGATTATCGTTACGCACGAAATGCGTTTTGCAAAAGATGTATCGAGCCGAGTGATTTTCATGGATGAAGGTGTCATTGCGGAAGAAGGAACACCCGAAGCGGTTTTCGGCAATCCGCAGACGACAAGATTAAAAAATTTTTTAGGTTCTTCTTTGTCATAAATTTAAACAGATAAAAAGATAGCGTGACTCTCAGGAGTTAACGCTATCTTTTTGTTTGTTTTTCTTTTTTGTTT
>URPG01000361.1 GCA_900549675.1 uncultured Oscillospiraceae bacterium
AAAAAATTATTTGAATGGAAAATACAAAGCTATCCCATTTATTGAACCCATAAAATTATAAAAAACCGAAGCTGCAACTTCGGTTTTCATAAGGGTGTATGCTACCCAAAACGAATTACCATGACGAAATGGCCACGGCAACTGAACATTGCAAGTATATCATGCTAATTCAAGAAAAGCAATTATACAATGTTAGGAGCATTGCTTTTATGGACTAATATAAATTGATTTAAATGGAAAGTACGAATATTAACTAAAAGAGTTTGGCCATTTCCTCTTGTCATAATTTAGGAGGAATTAATTGAAAAACAACAACAAAAACCAAGAATACAATATTTATCGCATTCCCATGGATAATGCCCCTTTATTGATAGATCATTTAGGGGACAGATGTTTTGAAGAAATATTTTTTTATGATCACCTTTTTAAAAATACAGACGGCATTAAACCAAGAGTGTTTTTTTGCGACAAAGAGAATCGTAAAGGTATTCCCTGGATATCTATGTTAGACAAATATTGCTCTGATGATTTAGCGCAAGATGTAAATGTATATGGTGCAATTGTTCTATTTTATACTCCAAAAAATTGTTTTGCTATATCATACGGGAATGCCCATTTCTATATGAGTAAGTTTTGCGATCACTCCTTTGGTATTTGTGTCGCCGAGCGATTAATAGATTTGGACAAAGTTAATGCACAGCAAAACATTTCTTACGGGACAAGAATCAATAAGAGTCATATGGATTTTCGTCGTCCTTTGCGTCTTTCCTATAATAGTGGCGAATTTCCCTCCTTTATTCAAGGTGAGTGTAATGAGCCAGAACAATGGGGAACGAGAATTGTTTGTGGATCTTCTGTACAATTTAAATGGTCAGAGGAACTCCCTCAACTCCCTAAAAAGTTAGATGAGCTAGAAAAGGTTTTAAACACAGACCCTAAAAGGAAAATTGCGCAAATGCTACGGTTAGACGAAACAAGTGATTGTGAAGTCATAGAGATTCTTAACAATACACTGCTTCAAAATCTGTGCGCATATAGGGAAGATAAAATGACTGGAACTATTAATCTCCCCTCCTTTTTTCTAGTCGGGACACGAATTATGCAATCCGACACAGATTCATACCGGCTTACCTGTTGTGGAAAGAGTAAAGATATCACAGGCGGACTATATTTGGATGATATAATAAATTTTTGGGATGAGTATGGATTTAGTTATGAGCTCGCCTTGGAAAAGACTAAAATCACAACGAATGCCGCAAAATATCAGCCATTACTTAATTTTCTTGAATACGTTACCGTTTACAATGGTGGAAATTACTGCTTTGTGAATGGGGCTTGGCATACTTTCAATAAAGAATATATTAAAAATGTACATGACCGTGTAAATCGAATCCCATTTGTGCAACACAGAAATGATGATTTTTGCTATTCACCTCTAGACTTAACTTCTCAATTTGGCGTGGATTCACAAAAATGCTCAAGAATTGAATATGAAACATTGTATAACCAAAAACTAAGTCAATCGATAGGCGGAACCTGTTTGCATCCAAATACAACGGAGTTTGTACCTGATGCAAAAATGCGTATTGAGTTATGTGATGTATACACCACAAAAAGCCTATATTTTGTAAAAATAGGTGATAGCGGCAAATTTGCAGAAGCTGCTGACCAAGCACTGTTGACCTTAGAAAGAATAATTCATAATAATGGCAATTTACATGTGGATGACTCGTTGACTTTAACTCCATCTGAAATCCGGTTAGTATTAGTTTATACCTCTGATAAAAAGCGAGAACTTAATAAGATTTCAGATATCAAGTCTCTTAAGCTTTTAGTGCATTTAACTGAATTGGATGACCTGGCAAGACAAGCCAACATCAATTTGATATTAGATTTTGTGTATGAAGATTCAGGCGCTAAGGAAGTACAAAAAATTGCAAGTTAAGCAAGTGAATTAATCTACCTTACCAGCAACAAGCGGTCGTCGGTTCAATTCCGACCAGTAGCTCCACCAGCTTAAAGTTGGACACAAATCGCGCACTTCACTTGTGGAGTGCGTTTTGCTTTATACTTGCGCTGAAAACCTACAGCTATTTTAGCCTGATTGTTCGTTTTCTATAAAAAAGGGGACTTTCTATGTTGAAAATTAATACCATTGAAAATCTATAAATAGCTAGGCATGACTGGTATTATTTCAATTTATCAGACCATCATAACACCGATAAAAGTCTACTTTATGGTTTCTCTATTTATAAGAAATAATAATCATATTCACAAAGGAGTTCAATTCTCATGGACAATGATTTTTGGAGTTTATTAGATAAACTAATTTCGGAGTCAGAAATCGTAATCGATAGACCTAAAGGCAGCTCACACCCTTGTTATCCTAGCTTTTCATATGAAGTAGATTAT
>URPG01000362.1 GCA_900549675.1 uncultured Oscillospiraceae bacterium
TGGCTTTCTCCTATTGAAGCTCTTTCTGCTTTCTCTGTCCAATATGTTTGACAAACCTACATTTTTTAAACTTATATAATAAATTATTCTGAACTTCTATTTCTCTGTGCCTAACTTATAACACATAACCTATAAGAAAATTTATTATTTTAGTACATATTATCTCTTCAAAAATAAAGAATCTTCATTCTATTATTGTCTAAACAAACTAAAGAATAATTATAATTTAAACAGGTATGTCTCAAACCGTAAACAATGCGCCGTTTGGAATTTGGTTCCAAGCAGAGTTCTGTTTACGATTTGAGAAATCCTAACCGTAAACCGGATTCCGTTTTTTATATATTTAATTGGTTATTTATACTATTCTTTTTTTGCACTTCCCTCTGTACTCTCTCTTGCAGAAAATCCCCATTCTAAACAAACTGAATTTTCTCGTCTGCCCTCCATTAAATTTAACAATTTGCGTGCTGCTACCGAACCCAACACTTCCTTGGGATGATTCAGAGAGGTGAGCGGGACAGAGGACAAATCGCTGAATAAACTATTGTCAAAACTGATAATTGCCATATCATCCGGTACTTGCTTCCCCATATTTTTCAATAAATTCACAAATTTAGCGGCAATTTCATCATTGTAACAGACCACAGCTGTGCAGTCTTGCAGCGATTCCGCAATACGCTCCCCTTCATCCGACAACAAATAACTCCTGTTTTCCGAATTAAACCATGTTACCCATTCATCTTGAATGGGTAGATGATATTCAATCAAAGCTTTTAAATAACCATCGTAACGGTTTAAGCCTTGGCAATCATCATTTTTTAATATCGCACCAATTTTGGTATGACCTTTAGAAATTAGATAAGTCGTTGCATCATACCCGCCTTTTTTATCATCCATCACCACATAAGCCGTGTTGGCTCGAGAAGGATAATAGCCATTGAAGAAGACTACGGGGATTCCTTTTTGCTCCAACTCATTATAAAGCTGTAAATTTGGGTTTGGCAATGCTGTTTTTGTCCCTTCCACAATGAGCCCGTCTATCGGTTTTTTCAGATACTCTTCCAAGATGCGCCGTTCACTGTCCACTCGGTTGCCCGTGGCACTCAGCATAATGGAAAAACCATTCTCCGTTAACTCGCTTTCCATACCCCGTAAAATCGAAGGAAAAATATATTCACTGATGTAAGTGGCAATCACACCTACCTGCCAAGTTTTCTTTTTCTTGATTTTTCTTTCTTTGATATATGTGCCACTGCCTTGTTTTCTTTCAATAAAATTTTCCTGTTCCAGCATACTCAAAGCTTGGCGGACTGTTTGGCGACTCATCCCATATTTCTCGGCAATTTCATTCTCTCCCGGAATTTTTTCGCCGCTCTTATATACACCCTGCAAAATTTCATCTTTTACTTGATTAAAAAGGATAAGGTATTTAGGTTTTTCCTTCAAAAAAATCACTTCCCTGACAAATTGTACTTACCTTTTATTACTTTTATTTTAGCATTCTGCCTAGAGATTGTCAAATCACTTCTCACTATTTTTACAAATAGTGAGAAATTCAATGGAAAATTTCCCATCTTAAATATTCTATACCATTATGTCTATACAAGTTTGATGAAGTTCTGGAATTGCTTTTTTTAATGAAACAGGGCGCCCCTGCGCATTTAAAAAGCAATGCTGTGTTTTGCCCGTACAACGAAGCACAGCGGTTTCTTTATCAAAAACTTCATATAAAAAACTAACCCTAGAACCGGTATATTTATCAATAGAAACCTCTATCCTTACCGTTTCGGCAAAACGTGACATGGTAATATATTTTGCCTCTGCGGCAATTACAGGGGTTATAATGCCCAAGGCCTCCATTTTAGGATAGCCAAAACCAATTTCTTCAAGCCATTTGGTTCGTGCCTCTTCAAACCAGCGAATATAGTTAGAGTGATGTACGCAGCCCATTTTATCAGTTTCATAGTATTGCACCAAATGTTCATATGTAACTTTTTTCATTATTATCTTCCTTTCACTTAAACCGCCTTTTATTTTTGGATTGCCTTTATGAGCCGGATAATTTTTATTTCAATCATTTTTCAGAAATTACAAATACTGTTCGTTGTTATATTTTGCAGAAATAATTTTTTGCCATAATCTTAAAGATTGCTTTTCAGAAGAATTTGCGTTGAGAAAAAGAAAAAACTCACATGTGTCATCAGGTTCTTTACGCCATCAACCGGTTCCCTGTGGATGCTGCTACTGAATTCTATCCTGCCATGAATCTGAAACAAGAATGCAAATTTTATTTGTTAATTTAATCAAACTGTCTGTTTTGTCCGGACTATGATACAACTTTTCTTAGAAGTTGAAATCTTTGATTTTGTATTTTAAATTTATTATACCGTAAAAACCAATATTTT
>URPG01000363.1 GCA_900549675.1 uncultured Oscillospiraceae bacterium
TACTCTATTCTAAAAGATGAGATTTCCATGCTGCCTCGTTTAATGGATATGGAGCCAATGCAGGCAATTGTCTATACCGGTACGGTAATTATGAAAATCGTGACGCAGGCAGGTATTATCTTTGTTTTTTTAGCGGCCGCCGATTATTTATATCAGTGGTGGCAATTTGAAAAAAACTTGCGAATGAGCAAACAGGAAATTAAGGATGAATATAAACAGATAGAAGGAAACCCTGAAATTAAAGGGCGCATTCGTTCCCTTCAGCAGCAAAAAGCGAAACAGCGTATGATGCAAAATGTGCCGAATGCCGATGTGGTTATACGAAATCCTACCCATTATGCAGTAGCCATTCAATACAATCAAGAGGAGCATAATGCACCCGTGGTGGTGGCAAAGGGTGCTGATGCGGTGGCACTGAGAATTATCGCTGTTGCCGAAGAACACGATGTTTACATTACAGAGAACAGACCGCTGGCTCGTGCATTGTTTGAAACAGTTGACATTGACAGCGAAATACCGGCAGAACATTATCAAACCATTGCCGAGATTTTAGCGTTTGTATATAGCTTAAAAAAGAAGGATTTGAAGTAAATGAAGCTCAAATTTTTAAATAATTTCGTGGCAGTTTTTGTAATTGCGATTGTGGCGTTTTTGATTATTCCGCTCGGAACAGCTATGCTGGACTTCATGTTTATCTTAAACCTCACTTTATCGCTGATTATTTTAATCACCACTATGTATATTAAAGAGCCTTTGGAATTTTCTATTTTTCCTTCTCTTTTGTTAATTACCACTCTTTTTCGATTGGTTTTAAATGTATCTTCCACTCGTTCTATCCTTTCTAATGGTGGATATGCAGGTGAAGTCATTAAGACCTTTGGTGAATTTGTAATTCGCGGCAATGTTGTTGTGGGTTTGGTAGTCTTTTTAATCATCGTTTTGGTTCAGTTTATTGTTATCACAAAGGGTTCAGAACGTGTGGCAGAGGTTTCTGCCAGATTTACCTTAGACGCTATGCCCGGTAAACAGATGGCAATTGATGCTGATTTAAGCTCAGGTTTGATTGACGAAGAGCAGGCAAGAATCCGCAGAAGTAAAATTCAAAGAGAAGCTGATTTTTTTGGTTCTATGGATGGTGCTTCTAAATTTGTAAAAGGTGACGCCATTATTTCTATTGTGGTCACTTTGATTAACTTGATTGGTGGTATTATCGTCGGCTTTATTTCGGAGCAAGGAGATATTGCCACCATTATGCAGACCTATTCGACCTCAACTGTGGGCGACGGTTTAATGAGTCAGATTCCGGCCCTACTAATTTCTGTTGCAACCGGTATGATTGTGACTCGTTCAGCGTCTGAGGCCAACTTAAATACAGACGTGCTGCATCAATTTACTTCACAGCCAGTTGTGTTAATCATCGCGGGCGGTGCGTTGCCGCTTTTGATGTTTATCGGGTTTCCTCCCTTGCAGCTAATTGTGCTTTCGGTAGGCTTGTTGACACTTGGATTTATTCTGCTTAGACAAAACAAAGCCGCTTTGCAAGTGGCGGCAGAAGGACCGTCGGTAATAGAGGAAGTGACCAGCGAAGTGGATTATTACAAAAATATGGACAATGTGTATAATCTGCTAAATGTTGACCCCATCAGTGTGCAGGTAGGCTACAGTCTTTTGCCGTTGGTGGATGAAAATAGCGGCGGCAACTTTTTGGACCGCGTGGTCATGCTGCGAAAACAATTTGCGGACAATATGGGAATGGTCATCCCGTCCTTGCGTCTTTCTGACAGCAGTGAATTAAACCCTAACCAGTATCAAATTAAATTAAGAGGAGAAACGCTGGCTGTCGGCGAAGTGTTGGTAGACCATTATCTAGGCTTAATTCCCACTGAGCTTGAAGAGGGAGAAGAAATTGACGGAATTGAAACCATAGACCCTGCCTTTGGAATGCCTGCGGTTTGGATTAGTGAAGACAAAAGAATTAAGGCGGAGATGGCAGGTTATACCCTAATTGACCCCACCTCAGTTATTATTACACATCTCTCCGAAATTGTCAGGAAGCATGCTTATGAACTTCTGAGCCGTCAAGAAGTTAAAAGAATGGTTGAAAATCTTAGAAAAACCAATGAAGATATCGTGGCCGATACGATTCCTGCAGTGGTTTCACTCAATGATTTGCAGAGAGTTTTGCGCGGGTTGCTAAAAGAAGGTGTTCCAATTTTTGATTTGGAAATTATTCTAGAAACGCTGGCCGATTATGCTCCGACTGTTAAAGATCATGATATGCTCATTGAGTATGTCAGACAAGCGTTAAAGAGAACCATTACCCACACCTATGCCGAAGCTGGGCAGTTAAAAATTATCAGCTTGGACAGCAATATCGAAGACTTAATCATTAAGGGATTAAAG
>URPG01000364.1 GCA_900549675.1 uncultured Oscillospiraceae bacterium
ATGCCTCCAAAAATACTTCTGTACTGATTGAAAATTCACTCAAGGCTGTAAAAGCCGGTACAAAAATTGTAGATGAAACTGCACAATCCTTAACAAAAGTCGTGGAAGGCACCGATGAAATTATCGGCTATATCGAAAAAATCACACAAACTTCGAGTGTACAGTCTGAGGCTATTTCACAGGTTACGGTCGGTATTGATGAAATCTCTGCTGTTGTGCAAACAAACTCTGCTACAGCCGAACAAAGCGCTGCTGCCAGTGAAGAACTCTCCAGTCAAGCCAATATGCTGAAACAATTGATTTCCGAGTTCCGATTGAAATCCGAAAATTCTGTTTTGAACAGAAAAAAGAAAAAAGAGAGAAAAGCAATAGAAAGCTCAAAAGAATCCGAAACTCTTAAATTGCCTGATTCTGCAAGTGAAGAAACAAAGAAAGAAAAAACAGATGCTGAAAATGCTCACCCGACTATTACCGAAGCAGATTTAGAGTTTTTAGACGACGCCGTCACCAAATATTAAAGCAATCTTTACTGTAGGCAATCTCTTATTGCAGAGATTGCCTCTTTCTTATGAAAAATAAGAATATTTTTATGTTTTATTCTTGAGAAAATTCTATTCTGTGGCATAACTATCTATGAAGAACTATCATTTTATGGAACTATAAAGATAACGAAGGGTCGGTTCAGATATGAATAATAACAGAGAAACAGAAATATCGGTTGAATCCGGTACTGACGAAATTCAGATTATGGAATTTGTTATCGATGGTCAACTCTATGGCATCAATATTGCTAAGGTCAAGGAAATTATTTCCGTTATGCCTGTTTTGCCCATGCAAAAATCACAACCCCACATTGAAGGAATTTTTAAACTTAGAGATGAAGTCATCACCGTTATTGATTTAGCGGGATATCTGGAATTAAAACCATCTGCAGAGCCTGAAAAAGATATTTTTATTATTGCCAGACTCAGCGAGCAAGATTTTGCTTTTCACGTTCACAGCGTGGTTGGCATTGATCATCTTTCTTGGAGCCAAATGAAAAAACCGAATAAGACAATTTACGGCAGAGGTCGAGGAATTGCTACCGGAATTGCCGACTATGAAAATCGCTTAATTACAATTTTGGATTTTGAAAAAATAGTCATGGAGCTAAACCCGGAATCCAATTCGCTTTATAATGAAGTAGATCGTTTAGCGCAACGCGAGCGAAATGAAAAACCTATTCTAGTCGTGGAGGACTCACTCCTTCTTTCAAAAATGATTTTGGAGTCTTTGCATAAAATGGGATATGCCAACACGATTAAAACAGAAAATGGAAAAGAAGCATGGGATTTCCTCATGGAAGCAAAAGAATCTGGTGACTCAATTGAAAAGCATGTTGCCTGCATTGTTTCTGATATCGAAATGCCAGAAATGGATGGATATACATTTACAGAAAAGGTAAAGTCAGATGATGTATTAAAAAGCATTCCTCTTATCCTTTTTTCTTCTCTTATTACAGATGAAATTCGAGAAAAAGGTGAAAAATTAGGAGCAGATGCTCAAATTTCGAAACCCGAGGTCGGCAATTTAGTCCATATGATTGATGAGCTAACGTTCGTCCCTGACGAAGATGAAGAAATTGTTTCTAACCAACCAGATGAATTTACAGAAGAATCATTGAAAGATTCAGAAAAAGAAAATTTCAAAGAAAATACTTCAATTACGAATTGATGTGTATTGAACAAACAAAAAAAGTTCAATCGATTTTCTATTTCCTCTTTCAATTCAGAAAAAGCAGAGAATAACTATTTTGAAAGCAATTAAACCGTTGCTTTCAAAGACAGATTGTAACATGATTTTGAATCAAAAGTGTAAATGGCGCGCGTTTCACTTTTGGTTTAGAATAAATAAAATTAAACTTAAATGGCAATAGAACACATGGATGCTGTTCTGCCAAATCAAGGAGGAATTTACTATGGGTATGGTAGTAAGAAGTAACGTTATGGCTATGAACGCCAATCGTCAATTAAGTGTAAACAACTCTTCCGTTGCAAAATCTTTGGAGAAATTGTCTTCCGGTTTCCGCATTAACCGTGCGGCCGATGATGCTTCCGGTTTAGCAATCAGTGAGAAAATGAAAGCTCAGATTAAAGGCTTGGAGCAGGCTTCTGCTAACTCACAAGACGGTATCAGCTTGATTCAAACTGCTGAAGGTGCTACACAAGAAATTCACAACATGCTTAACCGTATGGTCGAGCTTGCTACAAAATCCGCTAACGGTACCATTCAAAATGAAGTTGACCGTGACGCTATCCAAAACGAAGTAAACGATTTGAATAAAGAAATCAGCCGTATTGCTGAGTCCACCAACTTCAACGGCATTAACTTACTCAATGGTAACTTGGATGCT
>URPG01000365.1 GCA_900549675.1 uncultured Oscillospiraceae bacterium
GGAGAGTTTATCGATGATGATCAAAATTCTATCACAGAATTTCCGGGATTAAGTATAAACAGTTATAATAACCTTTATATTAACGCTCTTATACAACCGAGTAACATATATAGTGTAACTTCTAGTTCATTATCCTTTTCTGAGCAGGAAGGTACTATATTTGCAGGTACGCCCATTATTCTTGAAATAGTGCAATTTAATGTTCAGCTATAAAAGTGAAATAGTAGAATTGTAACATTACATTTAGGTTAATTTAAATAAAGCGTTTAATAATTCATGTAAGAGAACCAATCTGTTGTTTAAAACATAGGTGAACTATAAAAGTACAGGAGTTAGCTTTCATTTTTGAATAAGTTTACGAGATTAACGGGGTTCTATCTATCAAATGAAATATTTATAATCGGTGTAATAAATACCTACGGCAAAACAGGTGAATATTTATTCTGTTTAGGTGTTCATAAGAGGCATAGGAAACCCCCGTATTTATTGCGGGGGTGCAGTCATTGATTAATGTTTTACAATAGTATAAAAGATACCGCTATAGACTCATACAGCACTCAACATAAAAATATTATGATTTTGAGAGTTTACACCTTTATATTGTTGGTTCTAGCCATAATGATGTCCCGAAAATGGTTTTTCTTACAAAACACGTTAACGAATCATTAATGTATTAATGAAAACAGAAGGCTATATGAGAGCAGTATAGTATTAAGAATTTGCAAGATTGCTTGTTGCTATTTAATTCGAGGAGCTTCGGACTATGTTGGTCAGGTGCCGTGAACTAGACGAGCTTTTGGAAAGGATTGGTGTGCAGGCGCAGGAGGCAGCAGCCTGAAATCCACTATAATTTTATTGGGATAATTGACATCCCGGAGGTGGCAGTTCTGTCTTATAGCACAACCGTGGGCACACGGCAAGGCATGGCGATGGAGTATATCACAAGAAAAATTGGATAAATGAAAATAGGAGTAACCTTTCGGTTACTCCTATTTTCGGAATGTTCACTGTCCTTATCAATATTCGGCATGGTGCGCGAGATGGGACTTGAACCCATACGTCGTGAAACACACGCCCCTCAAACGTGCCTGTCTGCCAGTTCCAGCACTCGCGCTTAATCAAATCAACGGATGTTATTATAGCATGGAAGAAATAGGCTCTTAATTTTGAAAATAATAAAAATATTTCACGCTTTATTTTACGTGCTTGGGAGATTTTGGGATAACAGCAAAGGACTGTACATATATTTGAACAGCAGATAAAATCGGAGGAATCGAAATGAAACGAAATCCTATAAAATTAATGGTAGTTTCTCTTGCTCTGCTACTTTGTGTTCCTTTCATAAAGGCTAAGGCAGAAACAGTTGGGTTTGATGTAGCCGCCCCGTCAGCTGTTTTAATAGAGCAAGAGAGTGGGGAAATATTGTATGATAAAAATGCACACGAACAGCGTCCTGCCGCTTCTATTACAAAAGTCATGACACTTTGTTTGGTCTTTGATGCCATTGAAGACGGCCGCCTGTCTTTGGATGATATGCTTTCTGCTTCGGCTCATGCGGCTTCCATGGGTGGGTCCGACATTTGGCTCAAAGAGGGCGAAACCATGAGCGTAGATGATTTGCTCAAGGCCACGGTTATCATGAGTGCTAATGATGCCGCCGTGGTGCTGGCAGAGGCGGTTTCGGGCAGTGAAGAAGCCTTTGTTACGGCCATGAATGAAAAAGCACAGGAATTGGATATGAAAAATACAGTCTTTAAAAATTGCAACGGTTTGGATGAAGAAGGACATATCACAACTTCTTATGATGTGGCCCTCATGAGCCGGGAACTCATTCGGCATGAAAAAATTTATGACTATACGCTTACATGGATTGACTACGTTAGAAATGGAGAAACACAGCTTGTCAACACTAATAAACTCATCAAAACATATAAAGGCATTACAGGATTGAAAACAGGCACAACCAGTAAGGCCGGCAGTTGTATCACCGCTACGGCCAAGCGTGACAATATGGGACTGATTGCCGTTGTGCTGGGAGCCGGAAGCACAGGTGACCGCTTTACCGCAGCCTCCTCTCTTTTGGATTACGGCTTTGCGAACTGGAAAGTGACCGTACCCGAAAATCCAATCGTAAAAGAAGTGGAAATAAAAGGAGGAATGAAAGAAAAAGTGGGCGCTGTTGTGCAGAATCCTCCGTCTATTTTAATGAAAGCGGCAGAAAAATCCGCTGTCGAAAGTCAAGTTGTTTGGGAAGAAAATTTAGAGGCACCCATTCAGCAGGGGCAGGTCATCGGACATATCCAATATAAAGTGGGAGAAAATCAATTGGCCTCTACGGAAATTAAGGCTGCCGAAAATATAGAGAAAATCAGCATAAAGTCAACTTTTGTCT
>URPG01000366.1 GCA_900549675.1 uncultured Oscillospiraceae bacterium
TCATGATTAATATGCAGACACTAACAGATAAATCTACTTCTCATATTGCCGAAATGATGGTTATCGGCAGTAATATGGGGGTCATTGATGCGATCAAAAACATCAAAAAATACAAGCAACATGCAGAAAAAGACATTATAGAGTTGATGGAACAGCTTAAGACATTTGAAGAAGAAAATATTTCATCTTTAAAGAGATTTTTATAAGTCTAAAGCAGAGGAGCGGAGGAAAAATGTTTCCGAAAAGAATTTATTATGAAGAAGGAATTGCCGAGTATCCTATGGGGAAGAAATTGATGGAAAAATATAAAGACTCCACTTGGATTCCCATTCAAAGTCATAATAATATTTTAGAGCTACGTTCCCGCCCCAATGAAGATTTCGTGGAAATGAAGAAATATTTAATCATTGGGGTGCGCAAAACCCATAAGTATGTTCCTAATGCAAAGGTGTCTGATTTTTTGGTGCCGTTCACATCCTCCGGCTGTATTGCCATGTGCCTTTATTGCTATTTGGTGTGTAATTACAATAAATGCTCTTATTTGAGAGTGTTCGTCAATCACGAACAAATGCTTGAAAATCTAATCAAAAAATCACATAGCTATGAAAAAGAATGCGTATTTGAAATCGGCAGCAACAGTGATTTGATTTTGGAAAATACAGTGACTGGCTCACTGCCCTATACCATTGAAGAATTTGCAAAAAGAGGCAGGGGAAGCCTTACATTTCCTACAAAATTTTCTATGGTAGAAGAATTGCTGCCGCTGAATCATCAGGGAAAAGTGATTTTTAGAATGAGTTTAAACCCGCAATTTTTAATTGAAACAGTTGAAATCGGTACATCACCTTTGAAAAATCGAATCGTAGCGTTGAATAAAATGTGTGATGCTGGATATCCCATAGGCATTTTGATTGCACCTGTTATTTTAGTGGAAAATTGGAAGAAACTCTATGCAGAGCTTTTGGATATTTTAGAGCAGGAGCTGACCCCAAAAGCAAAAAGCAGCTTGTTTATAGAAGTGATTTTCATGACCTATAGTTATGTACAAAATGCGATTAATAACCAAGCCTTTCCCAATGCCTTAAAGCTTTACAATAAGGAACTGATGACGGGACGAGGACGAGGAAAGTATTATTATCGTGACAAATACAGAGCAGACGGTGAAATATTTTTACGTCAAGAAATCGAAAAACGCTTTCAAAGCACAAAAATTATTTACGTGGTTTAAGTAGGAATTGATTTAATTTGTGTTGAAATTTAACAAAATATAAGGTATAATAAAGATGTAAAATATAAGATTTTAATAGTGGGAGGACTTAAAATGTTCAAAGAATTGACGAAAAAAGTAAGCTGGGTTGGCAAAACAGATTGGGAGTTAAAAAGATTTCATGGTGATGAATACTCCACTGATAAAGGTTCCTCCTATAATTCTTATCTAATTCAAGATGAAAAAGTAGCTTTGATTGATACGGTTTGGCAGCCTTTTGACAAAGAATTTGTATCGAGATTAAAACAAAAGATTGATTTGAAAAAGATTGATTATATCATTGCCAATCATAATGAGATTGATCACAGCGGCGCATTACCTGAGCTTATGCGTGAAATTCCCGATACGCCTATTTACTGCACCGCCAACGGAGCTAAAATTATTAAAGGACATTATCATCAGGATTGGAACTTTGTCACAGTGAAAACAGGCGATACGCTGGATTTAGGCCAGAGCAAGCTGGTATTTGTACAAGCACCAATGCTCCACTGGCCCGATACCATGTTTACGTATATGACAGAAGATAATATTTTGTTCAGCAATGATGCATTTGGGCAGCATTATGCAACAGAATCACTGTATAATGATACAGTTGACCAAGCGGAACTTTTTGCAGAAGCACTAAAATATTATGCCAATATTTTAACGCCATTCAGTGGCTTTGTGACGAAAAAGATACACGAGGTTCTTGCGTTAAATTTGCCGCTCAATATGATTTGCCCCAGTCATGGTGTTATTTGGAAACATAATCCGACGCAAATTGTGGAGAAATATTTAACATGGGCTAATGATTATCAAGAAAATCAAATTACGATTGTTTATGACAGCATGTGGAATGCTACCCGCAAGATGGCAGAGGTCATCGCTGACGGCATTCAAAAAGCGGATTCAGATGTGACCATAAAAATTATGAACACAGCAAAAGAAGATAAAAACGACGTGATAACCGAAATTTTTAAAGCAAAAACTGTTTTAATGGGTTCATCCACCATTAATGGCGGATACCTGTATTCCATCGGCGGATTGCTTGAAATGATAAAGGGTCTTAAATTTAAGAATAAAAAAGCGGCGGCTTTTGGCAGCTATGGCTGGAGCGGTGAAGCCGTTCAAAAATTAACGCAGG
>URPG01000367.1 GCA_900549675.1 uncultured Oscillospiraceae bacterium
ACCACCGCATTTTGTGCCGATAATGAGGTGTTCTGCCGAAATAGGCTCTCGTTGAAATTGTGAGGCATAATCAGCCAGCTCATGAATGAGGTTAACAGCATCGGACACCTCGTCCTCACTCTCTTGTGAAATCAAAAATTTCACTCGGTCGGGGTTATAATCACCAATATACTTTTTAAGCTCTGGAATATTGCTGTTCTCACAGCCAAGCCCCAACACTAAAACACCGCCGGCATTGGGGTGGTTTACCAAATCTGCCAAAACAGTTCTTGTGTTTTCTTGGTCATCTCCCAATTGAGAACAGCCGTAAGGATGGGGAAAAGCCACAATATCCTCGATACTACCCTGCACAAGAGAACGGCATTGGCGGGCAATCATCTCGGCAATGCCGTTGACACAGCCAACAGTAGGTATAATCCAAATTTCGTTGCGGACACCAACCTTGCCGTTCTCCCGCTGATAGCCCTGAAAATAATCTTTTCTTTTTTCTTGTGTAGTTTTGAAGTCAGGTTCATATTGGTACGAAAGCAAATCGCCCAAGAGTGTTTTTACATTATGCGTGTGTACCCAACTGCCCTCTGCGATTTCTGTGGTGGCGGCGCCGATGGGATATCCGTATTTATAAATTTTATCTCCCTTAGACAAATAAGTTAAAGCTATTTTATGCCCTTGCGGAATGTCTTCCTGCACTTGAACTTCTCTGTTTTCCAAACAAATAATTTCACCTTTTGATAAGGGTGATAAGGCAACAACGACATTGTCTTTGGGGTGAATTTGAATCCATTTTTCCATGTTAGTTCCTCCTGCAATTAAAGGCTTTTGAGAGCGCTGCGAATATCGGTGTTGCGAATTTTGACAAGATGCTGTGTGACACTGTCCAGCAGACCGTCAATTTCGGAAAGAGCCGTCATTCTAAGAGCCTTGGTACGAATAAAAGATTCTACCAAGTTTTTTTCATCTTGTTCGGCGTGTTCAATAAAAAATGAAATTACCTTTTCATCGTCTTGAATAAGATATTCGGTTTCGCCTCGTTTTCCGATATATCCCTTTTCTGTTTTTCTGCCGGAAGCATAAAACGCCAATAAAGCTGCCAAAGAAAAAGATAGGCGAGGGGCAATTTTACCGGTACGCTTATAATATTCAATCAGGCTGGGCATGCAGCGGACGCTCCACTTAGAAACAGAATTCAGAGCAATGGAGAGAAGTTCATGGCGGATAAACGGATTTTCAAAACGTTCCAATACCGATTGCGCAAAGCTCTTTAATTCATCCTCCGGCAGAGAAAGAGTGGGAACAATTTCTTCAAAAATAGTTTTTTCCAAAAAGCAGCGAATTTCCGGATCCTGCATAGATTCTAATACAGTGTTGTTGCCTGCTAAAAAAGAAGCCAGTACAAAGGAAGTGTGAGCACCATTAAGAATACGTACCTTTCTTTCTTTATAAGGTTTGTGATTGTCTGTAAAAATAACGGGCAGGCCTGCTTTATCCAGTGGAAATTCATGCTTGACTTTTTCGGCTCCTTCAATAACCCAAAGAGCAAAACGCTCGCCTGTATCCAATAAATCATCTCGATAGCCAAGCTGCTCCCACATAGATTCAGCCTCGTTTTTGGGATAGCCGGTAACAATTCGGTCCACTAAGGTAAGTGTAAAAGTACAGCTGTTTTCCACCCAAGACAAAAAATCTTCTCCTAAATTCCATAAGGAAATCAATTTCAAGACAGTTTCTTTGAGGATAATGCCGTTGTTATCAATTAGTTCACAAGGAATAATAATGAGTCCCTTATCATTTCGGCCACCGAAATGAAGAAAGCGTTCATAGAGGAACTTTGTCAGCTTACCGGGGTATGTGTTGGGAGGCAAGAGATTAAAATCATCGGTTTCATCGTAGACAATACCGGCTTCTGTTGTATTTGAAACGATGAAACGCAATGAATCTAACTTAGCATAGTCTGCATATTTTTGGTATTCTTCATAGGGAGAAACGGCATCGGCCACAGAAGTGATAATGCGGTTGTTCTGTACAGCTTTTCCGTTTTCCATTCCTCTTAAAGATAATGTGTATTGACATTCCTGCTGATGGAAAAGGTCTAAATTTCCATGGGGAATAGGTTTGACAATGACAATGTTGCCGTTAAAAAATTCTTTTTCGTTGGCAATGTCAAACATATCTTCTACAAACCCCCGCAGAAAATTCCCCTCTCCATATTGCAGGATTTTAATTTCTCTATTTTTTGCGTGAGAAATGCTTTTGTCTAAGGTAGGAAGTGCGTTCAATAATAACAACCCTTTCTTTTAATAAAATTCAATTGAAAATAATTGTCAGTAAACAAATAATAAAGGTTTACACCTGTTTTTATTATAGTATCCTGAAAAATAGCAAA
>URPG01000368.1 GCA_900549675.1 uncultured Oscillospiraceae bacterium
CAACTAAGTTATGCTGTCAATCGGCTGAAGGGAAAGCCGCCGCTGATATTGCCCAAAACCACGATGATGGGTTCTCTTGCACAGTATATTGCGTCATATGAGGGAAAAAGCTTTCAGCCCATGGGTGCAAATTTTGGGATTTTGCCCCGATTGGAAACAGAAATTCGAGATAAAAGAATGAGATATGCGGCACTTTCCGAGCGTTCGCTGAAAGAAATTGATAAAATTATAGAGGGGATTTCGCTATGAAAATCATTGTAGATGCCTTTGGCGGTGACAATGCACCGGCAGAGATATTAAAAGGCTGCGTACAGGCGGCCCAACAGCTTGACATTGAAATTATTTTATCGGGCAGCCGCACAAAAATTGAACAGGCGGCTCGTGAATTGAATCTTGCAGACGACATTGCAGAAATGGAAATTTTGGATTGCGATGATGTTATCACCATGCATGATGATCCCACAGCGGTTATCAAAGAAAAATCTCAAAGCTCTATGGCCGTGGGGCTGAAAGCCTTGGCAGAGGGAAAGGGGGATGCTTTCGCCAGTGCCGGTAACAGCGGTGCTTTGGTCGTGGGATCTACCATGATTGTCAAACGGATTAAAGGAATTAAGCGAGTTACTTTTGCCCCTGTCATGCCGAAAAAAGAAGGGTTCTTCATGCTTTCCGACGGTGGTGCGAATGTGGATTGCCGCCCGATTATGCTGCTTCAGTTTGCGCAGATGGCAACTGTTTATATGAAACATGTCATGGGCATTGACAACCCGCGGGTGGGGCTTGTCAATGTTGGCGAAGAAGACCATAAAGGCGATGAACTGCGTCTGGAGGCTTACAAGCTGATGAAAGAGGCAGATGACATCAACTTTGTCGGCAATATTGAGGGGCGCGATGTGCCGTTGGACGGTGCAGACATTGCGATTGCCGATGGCTTTACAGGAAATGTAATTCTCAAGGTATATGAGGGTGTCGCTGCGGCTTTAATGGGAAAAATCAAAGGGATTTTTACCAAAAATCTTAAAAATAAATTAGCTGCCGCCGCTGTGATGAAAGATATGAAAGAACTGAAAAAATCCATGGATTATCATGAACATGGAGGGGCGCCGATTATGGGCGCGTCAAAACCGATTTTCAAAATTCATGGCAGTGCCAATGCAAAAACCGTGTTCAGTGCTTTGCGGTTGACCAAAAATTATGTTCAGTCAGGTGTTGTGGACATCATCGCAAAGTCCGTTTCTCAAAAATAGGGAGGAAATCATGAACGAGTTTGAAAAATTCGAACAGAGGATTGGCTATACTTTTAAAGATAAAAATCTGTTAAAAACAGCTCTGACACATTCCTCTTATGCCAATGAGAAAAAAGGAAATGTGCAGAGTTATGAGCGCCTTGAATTTTTGGGCGATTCTATACTGGGATTTGTAACTGCTGAATATCTTTATAAGACTTATCCGAATTTACCGGAGGGACGTTTGACCAAGAGCAGGGCTTCCTTGGTTTGTGAACGTTCACTCTGCGAATTTTCAAAAGAGTTGGGTGTAGGTGAATTTTTGTTTTTAAGCCATGGTGAAAGGCATTCCGGCGGCAGAGAACGCCCCAGTATACTAGCGGATGTTTTTGAGGCCACCATCGCCGCCATTTATCTTGACAGCGGCGATCTGGAAACCGCCAAAAAGTTTATTCTGCGATTTATCGCACCGGCAGCAAAAAAACAAACCGACAAGCCTTTTAAAGACTACAAGACAATTTTGCAGGAGATTATCCAGCAAAATCCGCAGGAAAAACTTGAATATGTGGTGGTTTCCGAAACAGGACCCGACCACGATAAACACTTCAAAATCGAAGTTCATCTCAATAATAATATTATCGGGCGGGGCGGCGGCAAGAGCAAAAAAGGCGCTCAGCAGCAAGCCGCACGGGAAGCATTGGAGCTGATGGGCTATTAAGCACGCCAATATTTCTTTGTTTGTGCCGCATATCGGTTGTCCTTGCCGCTGTAGTTTTTGCAATCAGCATGAAATTACAGGTCAAGCAGAGGCGATAACACCTGAAAAGGTGCATCAGGCGGTTAAGCAGGCAAAAAACAGAATCGAAAAAGATGCACAGAGCGTTGAAATTGCCTTTTTCGGCGGCAGTTTTACGGCGATTGAAAAATCCTATCGACTGGCTCTTTTGGAGGCCGCACAGCGGGAAGTGCAAGCCTACGGGCTCGGTGGTATTCGTATTTCAACTCGTCCTGATAAAATTGATGTGCCCATTTTGAATACACTGAAATCTTATGGTGTGACAGCAATTGAGTTGGGCGCACAATCTCTCTGCGAAGAGGTTCTCAAAGCCAACCGCAGAGGACATACGGCCGCACAAGTGGTCACGGCGGCAAAGCTAAT
>URPG01000369.1 GCA_900549675.1 uncultured Oscillospiraceae bacterium
AAAATTTTTAGATCTTGATACCAAACAATTTCAAAATAATCCATCAATTTATAATGAAAGCAACCCCGGTTTTTAAAAATCGGGGTTGCTTTCATTATAAATTCTTTATATTTAAATAAGATTCAATCAAATTGGTGGTCTTTTCAAAACCAAGTTTACCGCTGTCAATACATAGATCGTAGTTTTTAGCGTTTAGCCACTCTTGGTCTGTGTAATATTCGTAGAATTTGGCTCTGTACTCATCAATTTTTGCAATTTTTCGTTTTAATTCTGCTAAGGGAAGAGAATTAATCTTACTGGCTTGTTCCAAGCAAAAATCATCAGACGCATGAATAAGGACACGAACAACATCTTCACGGTTACGCAGGATATGATCGGCACAACGTCCGATGATAATGCAGGAGCCTTGGTCTGCCAATTGACGGATGATTTTTGCTTGAAAGCGATAGAGGTTATCGCTTTCAATAAAATCAGCGTCTTCTGAAGAAACAGGAGAGCGTTCATGGTAACGACGCATTAAATAACGAAAAAAGCCGGGTTTCAATCTTTCATCAGAGAATAATTCTTGGTTAATACCACTATCTTCAGAGGCCATGGTAATAATTTCACGGCCATAACAAGGGATTTGCAGACGTTCAGAAAGCATATGACCAATGGTTTTGCCACCCGAACCATATTGCCGGGCAATGGTAATAACAGTTTTCTGCATAACAATCCTCCTACTCTCCTAAATAAGCTTTTTTAATGGCTTCGTCGTGAATCAAAACGGAGGCATCTCCGTCAGCAACAATCTTTCCGGTTTCCAGGACATAAGCTCGGTTGGCGATAGAGAGTGCTTTTTTAGCATTTTGTTCTACTAAAAGTACCGTGGTACCAGACGCATTCACTTCTTGAATCATATTAAAAATTTCGTTGACAAATAGGGGAGAAAGTCCCATAGAAGGCTCATCCATTAAGATGATTTTGGGCTTTGACATTAAAGCACGCCCCATTGCCAGCATTTGTTGTTCTCCACCGGAGAGGGTACCTGCCAATTGAGATTTTCTCTCTTTTAAACGAGGAAAACGCTGATAAATATCTTGAATACTGCTATCAATTTCAGCGGCTGAACGAGTAAAGGCACCCAACCGCAGGTTCTCATATACAGATAAATCGGCAAAAACACGGCGTCCTTCGGGTACGTGGCTCATGCCTAAACGAACAATGGAGTGAGCGGCAGAATGAGTGATATCCTGTCCTGTAAACTCGACCTTACCGGTTTTGGCAGACAGTAATCGGCTAATTGTATGCAAAATTGTGGTTTTACCTGCACCGTTTGCACCGATTAATGCGATAATTTCACCTTCTTCTACATGAAAGGAAACATCACGAATGGCATGAATCATGCCATAATATACATTCAAATTTTCTACTCTCAAAATTGACATGTGCTTCCTCCTTTACTCGCCCAAATAAGCGGTGATAACGTCTTGATTATTTAAAACTTCTTTCGGTGTACCTTTGGCAAGTTCCCGGCCAAAATTGAGAACATAAAGATATTCACAAATCCCTGCCACCAATTTCATGTCATGCTCAATTAAAAGAATAGTAACTCCAAATTTTTCACGAACCAACTGAATGGTTTCCATGAGCTCAGCAGTTTCATTCGGATTCATACCGGCGGCCGGTTCATCCAGTAACAAAAATTGAGGGGCTGTGGCTAAAGCACGGGCAATTTCTAGTTTTCTCTGTTTGCCATAAGGGAGATTAGCGGCGTTTAAATCACTGACAGAGTCTAAATCAAAGACCTTGAGAATTTCCATTGCTTTTTGGTCCATAGCAAGCTCTTTCTTAGCATAGGCACCTGCGTGAAATAAACTGCCAAACAATGAATATTTAATTTGGTTGTGCAAGCCGACTTTGACATTATCCAAGACACTCATTTTTGAAAATAAGCGGATATTTTGAAAGGTTCTGGCAATTCCGGCGGCTGAAATTTGTTCTGGTTTTTTACCGATAAGATTTTCTCCGTTTAAACGGATTCCTCCGTCGGTAGGCTGATAAACACCGGTCAGCATATTAAAAACAGTGGTTTTTCCGGCTCCGTTTGGTCCGATTAAACCCACCAAGGCACCTTTTTCAATGCTCATGTTCAGTTCATCTACGGCCCGCAGACCGCCAAAGGAAATTCCGAGCCCTGTCACCTCAAGGATTGGCATTATTCTCCCTCCTTTTTAATTTTTTCCTGCTGTTTCATCTGTCTTTTTTCTGCTAAATTCTTCTTTAATTTAGAATTATTAAACAGCATAAGAGCAATTAAGACGATGGCGTATAGAAGCATACGGTAATCGGCAAAGGAGCGAAGTAATTCTGGCAGAGCAGTCAGAATAATGGCTGGGG
>URPG01000370.1 GCA_900549675.1 uncultured Oscillospiraceae bacterium
GGGACGCTGACGGGTTATTTTTTCGGTGTCTCTTATTTTCATTTATGGAACGGGAGTGTGGATAAAGTGGATAAAAGAAACAGTGATTGTTCACCCAAAGTGTCAGTACCTGAAATTTTTGGCAGCCAGGTATTTAATGATGATGTTATGCGTGAGAAATTGCCAAAAGATGTGTACAAATCGTTGCGCCGTACACTGGACCAAGGAAAAGATTTGGACATCAATGTGGCCAATGCCGTTGCCAATGCCATGAAGGATTGGGCCGTTGAAAAAGGCGCCACGCACTATACTCACTGGTTCCAACCGATGAATGATATTACCGCTGAAAAACATGACAGCTTTATTTCGCCCACCACAGATGGACGAGTTATCATGGATTTTTCCGGTAAAGAACTGATAAAAGGTGAACCGGATGCGTCATCTTTCCCCTCCGGCGGTCTGCGGGCAACCTTTGAAGCAAGAGGATATACGGCATGGGACCCCACCTCTTATGCTTTTATTAAAGATGGTACGCTATATATTCCCACTATTTTTTGCTCTTACGGCGGAGAAGTGCTCGATAAAAAAACTCCCCTGCTCCGCTCAGCAGAGGCTCTAAACGATCAAGTTCTGCGTATCCTCCGTTTATTTGGCGATACCACCACAACAAGGGTAACGGTAACTGTTGGAGCTGAACAAGAATATTTCCTGATTGACCGCAAACTATTTGAACAAAGAAAAGACCTTAAATTTTGCGGCAGAACTTTATTCGGTGCTATGCCCCCGAAGGGACAAGAGCTTGACGACCATTATTTCGGTTCTTTAAAGCCCAGAGTATCCGCCTTTATGCATGACCTTGATATTGAACTTTGGAAATTGGGGATTCTTTCTAAAACAAAGCATAACGAAGTTGCCCCGGGGCAGCACGAACTTGCTCCTATTTTCACCTCAGTAAATACGGCCACCGATCACAACCATCTTACCATGGAAACCATGAAAAACGTGGCAGCTCGTCATGGACTGGTCTGCTTACTGCACGAAAAACCTTTCGATGGTGTCAACGGCAGCGGAAAACACAACAACTGGTCCCTTACCACGGATTCAGGAAAAAACCTCCTCGAACCCGGTAAATTGCCTCATGAAAACGCTCAGTTTCTATTATTCATTACGGCTGTTATAAAAGCAGTGGACGAATATCAAGACTTGCTCAGAGCCTCTGTTGCTTCTGCCGGCAATGACCACCGTCTGGGCGGCAATGAAGCTCCTCCCTCTACTATTTCTGTATTCTTGGGAGATGAATTGACCGCTATATTAGATTCTATCGAAAGCGGTACCGGCTATAACAATAAAGACCGCAGCATGATGGAAATCGGTGTACACGTGTTGCCGAGTTTTCCGAAAGACAGCACAGACAGAAACCGTACTTCTCCTTTTGCTTTTACTGGCAATAAATTTGAGTTCCGTATGCTCGGCTCACAGCTTTCGATTGCCTGCCCCAATATCATGCTCAATACAGCTGTTGCCGATGTCCTTGCACAATTTGCCGATGAATTGGAAAATGCATCGGATTTTAAAAAATCTTTGTCTGATTTGATTAAACGTACCTTAAAAAAGCATAAGAGAATTGTTTTTAATGGTGATGGATATGCTAACCAATGGAGAGAGGAGGCTGCGCGCCGTGGATTATTGACGCTGCCAACCACCGTTGACGCCATGCCTCATTACATTGCACAAAAAAATCTTGACTTATTTGCCAGACATCATGTTTATACAAGCACCGAGATGTTCTCCCGTTATGAAGTTATCTTAGAAACTTACTGTAAAACACTCCGTATTGAGGCACAGACAATGGTTGACATGGTTCAAAAAGAAATTTTGCCAGCTGTCAGCCGCTATTCAAAAGCTTTAGCAGATTCTATTCTTTCAAAACATGCCATCGATGCCGATATGCCTTGTGCCGCCGAAAAAGATATTCTAAAATCGATCTCCGTTAAACTGGATGAAAGTTATGAAAAGCTGCAAACTCTGAAATCTATCTTAGCCAGTGAAAAAGCCACCGCAACACCTATTCTATCCGCTGCCGAATATTACCGTGATACCGTCATCCCCGCCATGAACATGCTGAGAGGTTGTGTCGACAGTTTAGAAGTTCTCGTTGCAAAAGATTATTGGCCCATGCCAAGTTACTCTGAATTGCTGTTTGAAGTTTGATTTATTTTTTAAATCTGTTACGTATTCATAAATAAAAATCTTCTTCTTTACCTAGAGGAAGATTTTTATTATTTATAACTTGCGAAATGCTTGTATTTCTATTAAACTAAAATTAAGTTTATATAATTTTAATGAATTGAAGTAATCTCAATACCATTTTTAGAATCAAGGAGTGCTACC
>URPG01000371.1 GCA_900549675.1 uncultured Oscillospiraceae bacterium
GATTTAGGCGCTTTTTTGTTGCCGGTATACAAAGGCGATTTAATTTTAACAGCTGTCTTTGGGGGCGTGTGTGAGGGGATTGGCCTTGCTGTTATTTTTATGCGGGGAGCAACGACTGGAGGAAGCGATTTAATTGCGCGTCTGCTCGGCAGAAGACTTCGCCATATTCCTATGGGAAAGCTGATGTTATTTGTCGATGTAATCATTGTAACAATTTCCGGATTTGTCTATCAAAGTATTGAAAGTGCTATGTACGCCGCCATTGTTATTTTTGTCGCCACCAGTCTAATTGATACAATTTTATATGGAACCGATATTGGCACGGGTAAAACATTTTATGTGCTTTCATCTAAATCGAAAGAAATCGGCGACCGTATTATGACAGAGATGGATCGTGGAGTCACTTATCTGCAGGCACGAGGCGGTTACAGCAATCAAAGTCATGAAATGCTTTTTTGTGCTGTCAGACGATTTGAGGTTTACAAAATCAATGAAATTATCCGCAGCGTTGATAAAGATGCTTTTGTTATCGTGGGTGACGCAGGTGAGATATCAGGAGAAGGCTTTAAACCGGCAGCACCCGATGATACGCCCTTAAGAGAACTGATTCAAAATATTGTCAAGAAAAAGGAAGAAAAAAATTAGGGCACCATTTGGCGCCCTTGCTTGTTGCTCTTTTTTGGTTAAACTTAGAATTGGTTGTTGTTTTTACGATTGTTGAATCTGTTTTGTTGATTGTTCTGGTTGTTCTGGTTGTTTTGATTTTGCTGGTTATTCTGGTTATTTTGATTGTTCTGGTTTTGCTGGTTGTTCTGATTGTTTTGGTTCTGTTGATTTTGTTGATTGTACTGATTGTTTTGATTATTTGAATTATTTCTATTTTGGCTCATTATTATCGCCCCTTTCTAGTTATTATTTTTACACATTTACTCTCAAATATTCATAAAGGTGAAAAATGAATTTACCAAGTGATTTTTTAATAAAAATGAAGGCACTTCTTCAAGATGAATTCGATGCATTCTTAACATCATATCAAAAACCTCTCTTTCAAGGGATTCGTCTAAATTCCTTGAAATGTGAAGAAAATGTGCTGCGAAATAGTTTACCCTTTGAACTCAAAAAAGCAAATTTTTCTAAGAATTCCTTTTATTGTGAACACGAAAAAATCGGTTCACTGCCGGCTCATCATGCAGGGATGTTCTATGCGCAGGAACCGTCAGCATCTTCCGCTGTCACTGTTTTAGCACCTGTTCCCGGCGATAAAGTGTTGGATTTATGTGCCGCTCCGGGCGGGAAATCCACGCAAATTGCGGCTAGTCTGCAAGGAGAGGGATTGCTTTGGTCGAACGAAATTGTGGGTGCAAGAGCACATATTTTACTTTCCAACATAGAGAGAATGGGAATTAAAAATGCGGTGGTTTCTTCTGTACATCCCGAAAAATTGTGTGAGAAGCTTACAGGCTTTTTTGATAAAGTTTTGGTGGATGCACCATGTTCAGGTGAAGGAATGTTTAAAAAGGAACCGGAGGCTGTATCAGCATGGAGCAAAAAAGCTGTGATTGCTTGTGCGGTACGTCAACAATCCATTTTAGATTCTGCGGCGAAAGCCGTAAAATGCGGAGGCACTTTGGTTTATTCCACCTGTACATTTTCTAAAGAAGAAAATGAAGATACAATTGAAGCTTTCTTGCAAAATCATAAAGAATTCGAGATAGAAGAGATTTCTGTCCCCTTTGGCAGACCGGCTTTTGGAATACCGGCTATCCGTATTTTCCCAATGGACGGCGGTGAAGGGCATTTTGTTTGCAAAATGAAACGAACCACAGAAAATATTTGCCATGTCAGCTCTTTTTCAATGCCAAATAAGCAAGCAGAATTGTCCTTTGTAAAAGACTTTTTTGACTCTGCCTTAATCAATTTTCCAAAGGAAAGAATATTGGCGCTGGGAGATAAAATTTTATTAATTCCCGATGAATTGCCGCAAATTCAGGGTTTAAATGTATTGCGGGCTGGCGTACTGCTGGGTGAGATCAAGAAAAATCGTCTGGAACCGGCACATGCTTTTTTTATGAGCCGCAAACCCGAGGACTTCCAAAATAAAATCCAATTTTCGGCAGAAAGTGAGATACTTCATTCTTTTTTGAAAGGAGAAGAAATTGACAGCCAGGGGAAAGGTTACACGGCGGTATGCGTGGAGAATGTGACAGTTGGTTTCGGTAAGAGTTCCTGTGGAAAATTAAAAAACAAATATCCAAAGGGTTTGCGCTTAAAATAAAATTTCGTTTTGCAATTTAGTGGGAATTGTAGGTTTGTCAAACATATTGGACAGAGAAAGCAGAAAGAGCTTCAATAGGAGAAAGCCA
>URPG01000372.1 GCA_900549675.1 uncultured Oscillospiraceae bacterium
GGCTAAAATCATGCCTTGGCTTTCCACACCGCAAAGAACGGCTGGTTTTAGGTTAGCCACTACAATAACTTTGTGTCCGACCAAATCTTCCGGCTTGTACCATTTGGCAATACCTGAGGCCACGGTACGTTCTATGCCTGTTCCGTCATTCAAAGTGAGTTTCAATAATCTTTTAGCCCGTTTAATAGGTTCGCAAGCAGTTATTTCAGCCACTCTTAAATCCACTTCGCCGAACAGGTCAATGTTTATTTTGGCAACGCCGTGAATTTCTTCTCTCAGCTTTTTGGTTTCTTCTGACTCACCGCTGTTTTTAGCGTGAATTTCTTCTGCTTTTGCTAAAACTTCCGCTAAATCAAAACGGGCAAATAAAATTTCGGGTTTATCGGTGACTTTGTTGTTGTCAGGATATAAGCCTGTATGATTCAGAGTGTCAAAATCAGCGCAAGACACATTTAATTGTGCAAAAATCTTTTCAGCGGTTTGCGGCAGAAATGCAGAAAGCAGGGTCGTGCCAATATAAATGCTGTCCAGTAAATTGTAAAGCACCGTTTGCAGACGTTCTGATTTGGATTCATCCTTGGCAAGTGCCCAAGGAAGGGTTTCATCGATATATTTATTACAGCGTTTGAAAAGATTCATGATTTCAGAAACAGCGTCAGAAACTCTAAAAGCATTCATTTTTGCTTGTACTTTATCGCGGCAAGCGGAAACCATGGCGTGAAGTTCATCATCAACAGATTCGTGAACCTGTTTGTTACTGACTTTTCCGTCAAAATATTTATTGGTCATCGCAACGGTACGGTTGACTAGATTGCCTAAAGTGTTGGCAAGGTCTGAATTCACACGTTCGGTGACAAATTCCCAAGTCAAATTGCCGTCATTGTCATAAGGCATTTCGTGCAGGAGATAATAACGAACGGCGTCTACGCCAAACACATCTATTAATTCATCGGCATAAATCACGTTGCCTTTTGATTTGCTCATTTTGCCGTTGTCCATCATCAGCCATGGGTGACCAAAGACCTGTTTCGGCAGGGGTAAATCTAAAGCCATGAGGAAAATCGGCCAGTAAATGGTGTGAAACCGAACGATATCTTTGCCGATAACGTGTACATCAGCAGGCCAAAATTCTTTGAATAATTCTCCGTGATTGCCGTCAATGTCGTAGCCCATAGCGGTGATATAGTTTGTCAGGGCATCAAGCCAAACATAGATAACGTGTTTGGAATCAAAATCAACGGGAATTCCCCATGAAAAAGAGGTACGGGAAACACATAAATCCTGTAAGCCCGGCAAAAGGAAGTTGTTCATCATTTCGTTTTTACGGGAAACCGGCTGAATAAATTCAGGATGATTGTTGATGTGTTCGATTAAGCGGTCAGCGTATTTGCTCATTTTAAAGAAATAGGCTTCCTCTTGTGCCGGCTTTACTTCGCCGCCGCAATCGGGACATCGGCCGTCTTTTAATTGAGATTCTGTAAAAAAGGACTCGCAAGGGGTACAGTAAAGACCCTCATAGTGGCCTTTATAAATATCACCCTGCTCATACAGTTTTTTGAAGATTTTTTGGACGACTGCTGTATGACGCTTTTCAGTGGTGCGGATAAAATCATTGTAAGAAGTACCGACTAAATCCCATTGATGTTTAATTTCAGCGGCGATTTTGTCCACAAATTCTTGCGGGGAAACACCTTCTTCGGCAGCACGGATTTCATTTTTTTGTCCATGCTCATCTGTACCTGTTAGGAGATACGTGTTATATCCTTCTAAGCGTTTGAATCGTGCAAGACTGTCGGTTAAAATAATTTCGTATACATTGCCAATATGCGGCTTTCCGGAAGTATAGGCAATGGCAGTGGTTAAATAATAATTTCCTTTATTTTGCATGGAAGATTAAGTCCTTTCAATGGAAAATCAGTCTGCAGGAGTATATCCTGTTTCCGTTACAATATTTTTTAGTGCCTCAACATTTGTTTTATCGGCGTCATAGATGATGGTAGCACTGCCGCCATTTTCAAGACTGACCTCTGCTTTTTTAACGGCATCATTATCCAAGAACGCCTGTCGCATTCGTTTTACACAATGTTCACAACTCATGCCGGAGATAGCGATTGTAACTTTTTGCTGATTTTTTTTAGAAAATAAGAAACCCATTAAAAACACCTCTTTTATAATTCTATCTAAATTTTATCTATATAATGTAATCAAATTTAATGTTGCTTAACTATTTTTGTTTAAAAAACAGAAGAAACAATGGAAAGCAAAACCGTGCCGAGCATCAAGGCAGCTAAAATGACAGCAGTTACACGAATCATAAGCTTTCTCTTAGCATCAAAATCATTTTTCATAGTTTATTTGCCTT
>URPG01000373.1 GCA_900549675.1 uncultured Oscillospiraceae bacterium
ATCAATCTGATGAAGAACGGATGAAAAAAACAGCGGATTGTTTTGTAAGTAATTTAATGGATTTTCATTTATAAAAGAGAAAAACTGCCGAACATAATTATGTTCGGCAGTTTTTGTTATCCTTTGATTCGTTCAATTTAATGTTTTCTCATTGTGAAGTTGACACTGTCGTATTGCAGCAGTTTTTCCTAAATCTGAAAGTGGGATTTATACCGGCCATTCAGATTTTCAATCGGAAAGAAATATTCAAAAGAACAAAAAATAAGGAAAATCCCTCTTTGTCAGCAAAACAAGAGAAACAAAGAGGGAAAATGGTTTTATTTCAGCTTCCAGATTAAATCAGCTAACAGCAACTCCTGCTCTAATTTGGCAGGGCAAGTGTCTTTGTTGATATGAACAAACTCGATATCCATCATTCTGGCCCAGTCACGCATTTGCTCAGCGGTTAAATCATAGCTAAGGACAGTATGGTGAGAGCCACCGGCTAAAATCCATGCTTCCGCACCGGTTTTGAGGTCAGGCATAGGTTTCCACATGATGCGGGCAACCGGTAGATTCGGCATTTCAAGGGTGGGGTCAACACAGACAATATCCTGTACGATTAAGCGCAGACGACCGCCCATATCGATCAGGCTGGCAACAATACCGTCACCGGAGTGTCCTTCAAAGACCAAACGGGCAGGATCTTTGCGATTACCAATACCAAGCGGGTGAACTTCGATTTTCGGTTTAGAGGCGGCCAAAGTGGGGCAAACCTCCAACATATGAGAGCCTAAGCTCAATTCGCCGTTGCGGGTAAGGTCGTAGGTGTAGTCTTCCATAAAAGCAGTGCCGCCTGTTTTACCTTGTGCCATTGCTTTCATCACGTGCGTTAAAGCGCTGACCTTCCAATCGCCCTCACCGCCGTAACCATAGCCTTTTTCCATTAAACGCTGGCTGGCAAGACCGGGGAGCTGCTCCATGCCGTACAAATCTTCAAAGGTATTGGTGTAAGCAGAGGCACCTTTTTCTTTGAGAAAACGTTCCATGGCAATTTCTTCTTTTGCCTGATAACGGACGGCCTCAATATTGTCGGTAGCAAAAATGTATTTTTCTTTGTATTCTGCGATTAAATCATCGACTTCTTTTTCTGTAACGGCATTGATGTATTCAACCAAATTGCCGACAGCCCATGTGTTGACTTGCCAGCCCAGTTTTTTCTGTACTTCTACTTTATCGCCTTCGGTGACGGCAACTTCACGCATATTGTCGCCAAAACGAACGACTTTCAGATTTTTGCTGACCGCTGCACCTACAGCAGAACGCATCCAATCGCCTACTTTTGTTTGTACATCTTCGTCTTTCCAATAGCCGACCACAATTTTGCGGGCCAAACGAAGTCTGGCGGCGATAAAGCCGTGTTCTCTGTCGCCGTGAGCACTTTGGTGCAGATTCATGTAGTCCATATCGATTTCTTCATTGGGGATTTCGCGGTTAAACTGGGTATGAAAATGCAGATATGGTTTTTGCAGAGCTTCTAAACCGTTAATCCACATTTTGCTGGGACTGAAAGTGTGCATAAAGGTGATGATACCGGCACATTCATCTTGGTAATTAGCTTCTTTCATAACAGCAGAAATTTCATCCGGTGTTTTCATAATCCCTTTAAAAACAATTTCGCAGGGGAGGTGGCCGGAGCTGTTTAAGCCCTCTACAATGGCTCTGCTGTTTTTTTCTACCTGTTCAAGTGTTTCTGGACCGTATAAAAACTGACTGCCTGTGATAAACCAGAATTTGTAATCTTGCATAGGTTTCATACGAATACTTCCTTTCTATACTTTTAAATTTAAAGTTGTACATACCTTTACTACTATTATACATGGAATCTTCTAAAAAACGAGAGGGAAAATGAAAAAAGCAAGCGTTTAAATGGAGATAAATTCATATGAATACTGTGGAATAACGACAATACATTTTTATAATTTTTATACATTTAAACGATGGACATCAAAAAAATAAAAAAGTTTACAATCCCGCCTTTTTTTATGTATTGCAAAAGAGGGACAAGGGTATTATAATAAACATAAGATTAATTATTTTTCAATTAATCAAAAACGACTAAAGGAGATTGACATGGCTGTTATTACAAAAGATACCATTATTGGTGATATTCTGGATATGGATAGCACAACAGCGCCTTTCTTTTTACAGATGGGTATGCATTGCTTGGGATGCCCTGCATCTCGCGGCGAATCGGTTGAACAGGCATGTATGGTTCATGGGGTGGATTGGCAGGAGCTAGTCGATGCTTTGAACGAACACATGAAAGATAAATAAGAGTCGCCTGAATGCCGCTCGACCACCAAAAGC
>URPG01000374.1 GCA_900549675.1 uncultured Oscillospiraceae bacterium
CACAACCGATGCAAGCCATACCCAACGGGCTTTTGGAGGAAGACGATTATCTGCCGAGATTTGATTCTCATTCAGATACTTCTATTTTGGAGCCCACGGTGGATAAATTCCATGAAACTAAGATTATGAAAAAAATATCCTCTTCACATGATATGAATTTTACCGCAGAAAATCGAACCGCGGGAACACCGATTGTACAACAGGAGAGAACTCGGCCGATTCCAAAACAGCCTCAAAGAACTGTAAGCACTCCTATACAAAATCAAAATGTAAGAACAAACCGTTTGCATACTAATTCTGTAAATTATGGGAGTGTACAGTCGGAGGTAGCGCCAAGACCGGTTCAAAAGGATATTTTAAATCAGGAAGGAACTGTTGGCCGTAACATTACGTCACAACCACAAAAAAGAGGAATACAGCCTTCAGAGAAAAAAATACAAAGAGAAATAGGTGGAAAAGGGTCAAAAATGTCTGTAAATCCCTTAAATTCACCTGTTTATTCTGAAAATACTGCGCAAAATCCAATTACAAAATCGTCTGAACCCTCTCAAAAAGATAAGGAAATTGAAGTAGTGGACATTCCTCGGGATTTTTTCTCTAAAAACAAGAATATTTGAAATTTTTAGCTAAAAACAAAGAAATTAAAAAAGCCCTCTCTTACGCTTATTTTTACAAAAATAGGTTTAAGAGGGCTTTTTGCATTCAAAAGTATCAAAAAGTCGATTTTAAGGCAATTCTACTCATTTAATAGGTGTTTTCTATTTACATAAAAACGAAAATGTGATACAATATAGGCAATAAAGTTATAGTTGTGTAGGAAATAAAAGATTATGTAAACTTAGTTTATGTTGGAGGGTCACCTTGGAGCTAAACGAAATTTCAAAAATCGAACAAGAATATGATGGAGATCAAATACAGGTTTTAGAGGGATTAGAGGCGGTTCGTAAACGCCCCGGTATGTATATTGGTTCAACCGGCCCAAGAGGATTGCATCACCTCGTTTATGAAATTGTAGATAACGCAATTGATGAAGCGTTAGCAGGTTTTTGTGACAAAATTGTTGTCAAAATATTGCCCGGCGATATTATCTATGTATCTGATAACGGACGTGGTATCCCTGTAGGCATTCAAACTAAGACGGGCTTACCGGCTGTTACCGTTGTATTTACCATTTTGCACGCCGGCGGTAAATTCGGCGGCGGCAGTTATAAGGTATCCGGTGGTTTGCACGGTGTGGGTGCCTCGGTTGTCAATGCACTTTCCGAATGGCTGGAAGTAGAAGTGGTTCATGAAGGCAGACTGTATTATCAGCGTTTTGAACGCGGAAAAACGATGACTGAACTGCAGGATAAAGGACCTGTGACAGATGGACGTGGAAACGGCACGACGGTCCTTTTTAAACCTGATTCTGAAATATTTAAAGAAACGACATCTTATGAATATGAAGTTTTAGAAAAAAGATTGCGTGAACAAGCATTTTTGAATGCCGGAATTCGCATTCAGCTTGTAGATGAACGAAATCCAGATGATATCATTGATACTCAATATCATTATGAAGGTGGTATCCGCAGTTTTGTTGAATATCTAAATACCAAAATGGCCGTAGAATCTATTCATCCAGAAATTATTTATATGGAAACAGAGGCGGCAGATAAAAATTCTACCGCTGAAATTGCCATGCAGTATACAGATAGTTTCAGCGAACGATTGATTTCTTTTGCCAACAACATTCATACCGTTGACGGCGGTACACATGAAGATGGGTTTAAGCGGGCTTTGACTCGTGTTTTGAATGATTATGCAAGAAAATACAATATTTTGAAGGATAATGATAAGAATCTTTCAGGAGAAGATGTCCGCGAAGGGTTAACATGTATTATCAGTGTTAAGTTAAAAGAGGCTCAATTTGAAGGACAAACGAAAGCAAAGCTGGGAAATACAGAAATTGGTACGTTAGTCAGCGGGTTGATTTCTGATAAGCTGATGACTTTCTTAGAAGAAAACCCGGCCACTGCAAGGGCAATTTTTGATAAGGCATTGGCTGCCTCTCGTGCCCGTGAGGCAGCTCGAAAGGCCCGTGACTTGGCAAGACGTAAAAATGCCTTGGAAAATTCAACCCTTCCCGGTAAACTGGCAGATTGTATTTCTCGTGATGTGGAGCAAACAGAAATTTATATCGTTGAGGGTGACTCTGCTGCGGGCTCGGCTAAAAACGGTCGTGACCGTAATTTTCAAGCGATATTACCTTTGTGGGGTAAAATGCTGAATGTAGAGAAGTCCCGTTTGGATAAAGTATACGGAAATGATAAATTAATGCCTGTAATTACGGCTGTTGG
>URPG01000375.1 GCA_900549675.1 uncultured Oscillospiraceae bacterium
TAAAGATAGGGTTAATAGCAAAATATAAAAAGAAATACCTCTTTTGGGGTTATCCGAAAAAGCAATACCTTTGGCAAACTCTTTAGAGGTATTGTCTGCAGCATAGCCTTTTAGGGGTACTCATGCCTCCGGCTTAGCTGATTTGGACTCTGACCTTTGTTTTAAAAAGACAAAGGTATTACGTGTGGAATCTTCTTTGGAAAAAGTATAATTTAATCTTTGAAAAGTAGTAATGTCATCTGCACAAGTGATTTGATTTTCTGCCAAGAAACGAACCATTTCTCCTCTTGCCATTTTGCAGGATATGCCTTTTTCCGCAATATAGCCATCTTTTTTTTCTCCAAAAAGACAGGTAATAACCTGAATGTCCTCTGACAAATAAGGAAGAACCGCCTTACTATATTCTTTAGAAGCTAAATTCAAAATCAAATTTGTTTCCGAGGCTAATTGTGTTGCAAGTTGATGATTCCAAAATTGATATAGATTATGATAAGAATGAATTTCTAGCTTTGCCTGCATTTCCAAACGATAAGGGAGAACTCCATCAAAAGGACGTAACATGCCATAAAATCCTGACAGGATACGCAAATGCTCTTGAATATAATGTAAATGCTTGTTTTCAAAAACATGAGGAGCCATATATTGGTACTGAATTCCCTCATAAGCGAAAATGGCTGGTGTTAGATTATCCGTTACATTTATCGTTTGAAGACGTTCAAAATTATACTTTGCAAGTTTATCACTGCACTTCCATAACTGCTTTAAAGCGGTATAATCCATATTTTTTAATACCGCTAAAATCTGCTGCGTTTGCGGCAGAAATTGCGGAAGATTTTCATATGGTAAATTATCGGTATCAATATTCATTTTTTTAGCCGGTGAAATTAAAATACGCATATACCCTCCCAAAAATCAAGACTCTTTCAAGTTAAAAATGTTGCATATGAAAATTTTTGTTTAAAATATAAATATTCTAAAATAGACAGCTTGCAATGCAATCTATTAAATTCTATCTTAACACAGGATGGGATAGAAAAAAAGGACTTAAAATGTAATATAAAGTTTGACAAGTGAAGGGATACCTTTTATCATATAGGAGTGATTCACGAAAAGGCGTATGAAAGACTAGGGGTAAAAATGCTGTCCATTTTTGTTTGTGATGACAATCGGTATGACAGGGAGAAATACAGAAAACTAATTTTAAAATGTGCTGAAAAAATAAATGTGGAGGTCTGCGTAAAATGCTTTTTGAGCGGAGAAGATTTATTGCTGGAACTATGTGAATTTAAAAATTATCCGGATATTTTGTATTTGGATATTTTTATGGGAAAGATTAATGGGATGCAGGCTGCCCAACGGATAAGGAATTTAAACTTGAAAACAGAAATCGTTTTTTTGACCAGCTCGGCAGAATATATGTACCAAGCTTTTGATGTAGAGGCGGTACACTATTTATTTAAAAATGAAATAACCGAGAAAAAGTTTCAAACGGTTTTCCAACGTGCATTAGACAGGACCGAATATAAAAAATCTGCGTATTTTATTTGTGAATTTAACGGAGCACAGGCTCATATTCCCTTAGAGGATATCTTCTATTTTGAAGTTATGAATCGCATTATTGTCGTGCATTGCCGGTCTGACTATGATGGTATCCGTTTTTACGGAAAAATGAATCAATTAGAAGAGCAGCTGGCAGAAAAAGGATTTGTACGAATACATCGTTCCTATTTGGTTAATCTTCCATACATCATGATGTTTAACAGCCGTAAACTGACGTTAAAGTCAGGAATTGTACTTTCAGTGGGCAGGAATTACACCGAGAACATAAAGAAAACTTTTTCACGCTATCTTTCAGAGCGTTATGTTCAATATGAAAATCTGGAGCAAAAGAGGGGAACAGTCCAATGAATATAACAGCAGGAATTGCCATTGAGATATATTATTTAGTGTTTCTTTTATATTATATGAGGTTATTTCCCAGACAAAAAATAATTTGTATCAGAGTGTTGTTTTCTTTATTGTTGATTGCTGTTCCTCACAGTATTATTTTTATTTTAAATTTCCAGTGGCTCAATATCCCCGTTATGATTTTATCTATGGCGGTAGGAATCCGAGTTTGTGCCAGAATGTCGTTTTATCAAGCCGTCTATGGCGGAGGAGTTTGCGTGTTAAGCTTATATTGCTTTAGAGCGATTGTAACGGCAACACAGGCTTTAATCTTAAAAAATACTTTTCCCCAGATGGTTTTAGATTCACAGGCCTATTATACGGCAACCATCACTGCGGTGATATTAGGCTTAATTTTTTTCCATATCATGAGGAGAACCCTTCTAA
>URPG01000376.1 GCA_900549675.1 uncultured Oscillospiraceae bacterium
CGCTGCATTTGTGTGATTTTGGGGGTTTCTATTGTGGCGCCTGCCGTTACCGCTGCTTTAATCTATCTTTTATCTCGATACAAGAGATATTCTACCGGCCGTTTAATATTGGTGGGAATTGGTTTTCAGGCATTGATGAATTCTGCGGTCAGCTATTTTCTCTTAATCGGAAATCAAAATGACATTGCAGATGCTATGCGGTGGATGAGCGGGAGTTTAAATGGTGTGCAAATGACTTCGGTCTATCTGTTGTTTGGTGTAATGGCAATTTGTGTGCCGGTCATTTTATATTACGCAAAATCTTTGAAAATTTTAGAGCTTGGAGAAGAATCTGCTATTACCATGGGCGTGAACACAAATCGTGCCAGGGGAACTTTATTAATTGCTTCGGTGATTCTTGTGGCGGTGGCTACAGCTACCACCGGACCGATTGCCTTTGTGTCCTTTCTGGCCGGTCCCATTGCAAAACGTATCACAGGCTATGGGAATTCATCGCCGTGGATTGCAGGACTTTTTGGTGTTGTGTTAGTTCTAGCGGCAGACCTTGTGGGGCAACAAGTATTTGCAGTTCGTTTCCCGGTAGGTGTTATTACAGGATTACTGGGTGCTCCTTATTTAATCTATTTGTTAATACGAATGAATCGACATGGGGAATTTTAATGAAATCAGAACATATTTTAAAAGCAATGCATTTAGCGGTTGGCTATGAAGAAAAAGTTGTCATACAGGATGTAAGTCTGGAAATACCAAATGGGAAAATCAGTGTAATTATTGGTGCAAATGCCTGCGGTAAGTCCACCTTATTGAAGGCGATGACCAGAATTATTACACCGAAAGCAGGAACAGTGACACTGGACGGACAATCTGTCCATGCGATGAATCCCAAGCAGCTGGCGAAAATTTGCAGCCTCAGAATCCAATTGTTCCTGAAGGGGTTACCGTTAGTGATTTGGTGGCACGCGGCAGATATCCATATCAAAAATTTATGCAGGGACAAACCAAGCAGGATTTGGAAGCCATAACCGAAGCAATGGAAATCATGAATATTATCGAACTTGCCGATCGGGGGATGAATGAGCTTTCAGGCGGACAAAGACAAAGAGCGTGGATTGCCACTGCTTTAGCACAGCAGACCGATATTTTGTTTTTGGATGAACCGACTACCTTTTTAGATATCAATTATCAGATTGAAATTCTGGACTTAATGGCTGACTTAAATCAGCGCAGGCATACAACAATTGTAATGGTCTTGCACGATATTAATTTGGCGGCTCGTTATGCGGACTATTTGTTTGCCATGAAAGAAGGCAATTTAATTGCACAAGGCAATCCCAATGATATTGTCACAGAGAAACTGATTAAGGATGTATTTGGCATGAAATCAAGGGTCATTTCAGATCCTGTGTCCAATTCACCGTATGTCATTCCTATTGGCAGACATTTTTGTCAATGAATTTATCTAACCCAAACAGAGCAGACTTTCATACACCCTCAAACGTGTGTGGAAGTTTATTTTTTAAGAAATCTGGCGGTAAAAATTCGACAAGTCTGTTTTGATGTGGTATCATTTTGATAGAGTTTAAACAAAGGAAATGAGTTATGAAAAATTTAGTCGTTGGGATATTAGCTCATGTCGATGCAGGAAAAACAACTTTATGTGAAAGTTTGCTTTATGTAAGCGGCAAAATAGCCAAACTTGGTCGGGTAGATAAACAAAATGCATACCTTGATACGGAACTTTTAGAAAAAGAACGCGGCATTACGATTTTTTCTAAACAAGCGGTATTCAGCATGAACGATAAGAAGATAACGCTTTTGGATACGCCAGGTCATGTGGATTTTTCAGCAGAAATGGAAAGAACACTGCAAGTATTGGACTATGCTATTTTGGTTATCAGTGCCGCCGACGGCGTACAGGAGCATACGAAAACATTATGGAAACTACTGGATTTTTATCAAATTCCCAGATTTTTATTTATCAATAAAATGGACCAACAGGGTGCTGATAAAGATAAAATTATGAAAATTCTTCAAAGTCAGCTTGAAGAACGTTGTGTGGATTTTTCGTTTCAAGATTCTTCCTTTTATGAAGAAATATCGCTCTGTGATGAAGCTTTAATGGAGGAATTTCTTCTTACGAACCTGATTCAGCAGGATAAGATACAAGCTGCAATTTTACAACAGAAAATCTATCCCTGTTATTTCGGTTCGGCTCTCAAAATACAGGGAGTAGAAGAATTTATACAAGGTTTTTCTGACTATACATTTCCTCAAACGTATCCCCAGAAGTTTGGCGCTAAAATCTTTAAAATCACACGTGATGAACAGGGC
>URPG01000377.1 GCA_900549675.1 uncultured Oscillospiraceae bacterium
CAGGCCGTTGTTATCGCTGTATTAAGTGTATTTATTGTTGTGTTTGCAACCATGCTGTATGCGATGCGCAAAATCAAGAAAGACAATCCTATTGATGCCCTTAAAAATGAAAATTTGTAATTAAACCTAACAAAAAGCTTGGATACTTGAGTATCTGAGCTTTTTGTTAGATTTGACATTTATACTTGAAACGTTATACTAAGGTTACATCAAACGAACATAACATAATATAAAATTCGATTTGGAAAATAGAACAAAAAACAGCAGAGGAGATATTACAATATGGAATTTCGGCAGTTGGAATTTTTTGTTATTGCTTGCCAGCATGGCAGTTTAAGTAAAGCATCAGAATGCTTATACACCTCACAGCCCAATGTCAGCAAAGTGATACGGGCACTGGAAAAAGAGTTGGGAAGACCTCTGTTGGAGCGTACGGGCAGAGGTGTTCGCCCCACCCCGTACGGAGAACGTGTGTTGGAATATGCCCGTCATATTTTAAACGATGCTGCGTTTATTGCCTCTTTAGCCGACCATAACCAAGGGGAAAAATTTTCCATTTCTTCATATCCCAGCAATATGATTGCTCGCTTATTGACGGATTATTATCGTAATTGGGGCGATAAATATGTTGTGGAACACCGTGAGGGTACTGTGGAAGAAATCAGTGACCATGTATCTGAGGGTATTGCTGAAATCGGGGTGGTGTACGTGGCACAAAAACAGTTGTCTACGTTCAATCATATCTTGTCGCATAAAAAATTGTGTTTTCAAGCATTAGATGTAAAAGAAGCTTGTGTGTATGTAGGGCCAAACCATCCTTATTACCATAGAGATAGTGTGGATTTTTCAGAGCTTTCTCAGCTGAAATTTGTACGAGGTGTGCGAGATTACTTTTCTATGGAGCATCATTTGGCGCAAGTCAGTGTGGGGGCTATTAGTACGGAAGAACTGAACTATGCTATGTACACTAACAGCGACCATTTAAATATTGACCTGTTGTTGCATACGGATATATGCAGTATCGGCATAGACTTTCTACATCCGCAATATGAACAGTATGATATAAATTCCTTGCGCATTAATAACTGTGAACCCTTTTTGGTGCTTGGCTATATTTATGCGGAAGGCCATGTTTTAAGTGAATCAGCAAAGTGGTTTGTCAAAAAGCTGGAAAACATCTTATAACAATTTGTTATATCTCCTCTCCTTAAATAGGAACTGGTAAGTGAAAACTAACTATGTTATACTTGACAAGTAAATTCCGAATGGAGGGAAATTCATGTTAAAAAAACGTTTTTTGACAATATTGTTGTCAGCTGTTATCAGTGCCGGTCTTTTAGCCGGCTGCGGCAATCAGAGTAAGGACAATAACAGCACCAAACCTGCAAGTGAAAAACCGGCAGGTGTTTCTGCGGCGTCTGTGGAGCCAACGGCTCAACAAAAAGAAGAGTTGGTGTTTGTTAATTACCGGGATATTCGTGATTTAAATCCGCACCTGTATGCAGGCGAAATGTATGCACAGGAAATGCTGTATGAAACGCTTGTCAACATTACTGAAAAAGGCTATGAAGGCGGTTTGGCTGAAGATTGGAAAATCAGTCCTGACGGCAGAACCTATACATTTAAAATCCGCAAAAATGTCTATTTTTCCGACGGTGAGCTTTGTGATGCCAATGCAATTAAAGCCAACTTTGATGCCATCCTTGAAAACAAAGAACGGCATACTTGGCTTGAAATGATGCAGTTGTTGGAAGAAGTATCCGCTCCGGATGCAGACACATTTGTCATTAAGCTTTCGGCACCTTACTATCCTATGTTGACGGAATTGGGCGTTACACGTCCCTTTGCAATGATTTCTCCTGCTGCTATGAAAGATGGCAGTACCAAGGACGGTGTGAAAGAATATATCGGCACCGGCCCCTATGTACTGACGGATTTTGTCACAGATGAATATGCTGTTTTTGAGGCGAATGAAAACTATTGGGGAGAAAGGCCTGCCATTAAAAAAATTACGGTGAAGGTAATTCCTGATAATCAAACTCGAATTTTGGCTTTAGAGAAAGGCGAAATCGACTTAATTTTCGGTAAGAATATGATTGATGCCGACGCAATTAATCAATATCAAGGCAATGACAATTTCTCGGTAGCACTCTCTGAGCCGACCTCTACTCGTCAAATTGTGCTGAACACCACGCATGAAATCTTAAAAGATAAAGCAGTTCGTCAGGCTTTGCAGCATGCCACCGATAAACAGGCAATTGCCGACGGTGTTTTTTATGGCTTGGGAAAAACCGGCGCAACCCTGTTTTTCCGATTGCTCC
>URPG01000378.1 GCA_900549675.1 uncultured Oscillospiraceae bacterium
CTTTAGATTTTCTTATGCAAGGGGTCCCTTTCCCGTTTTTGAGGCTTTGGATGCAGTTCCAAGAAATGTATTAGGGGTCTTCATCCATGAAAACTTTAATGAGAAACAAAAGTTAGAAAACCTTTGTAAAGAGAAAAATATACCTTATCGCTATTCTGCAAAGGCACTGCAAAAAATCTCTGACAAAGATATCTGTTATGCTGCCGCCGCTATCCAAAAACATCAAACGCCGCTTGAAGATGCTCCGCATATTGTACTGGTAAATCCTGCTGATATGGGAAATCTAGGCACCATTATCCGCACTGTTTTAGGGTTTGGTATTTCAAATTTGGCTGTGATAGAACCGTCTGCCGATGTTTTTCATCCCAAGGTGATTAGAGCCTCTATGGGGGCTGTTTTCAGAATGAATCTTCAACTGTTTCCTGATTTTGAAAGTTATTACCGCATATTTAATGCTCATGATATTTTTCCCTTTATGTTGGATGGCGCGAAAGAATTAACTCCCAAAACTTGTCCTCCAAGCCAAAAATATAGCTTGGTTTTTGGCAACGAAGCCTCCGGGCTGCCGTCTGAATTTCAGAATTATGGCCAAAGTCTTTTAATTCCGCAGACAAAATGGGTGGATTCTTTGAATTTAGCTATATCTGTAGGGATTGGAACATACATATTTACACAGAACTCTCTTAAATTGGGGTGATTTATCCATGTTGGCGGCTATCATCATATCTTTTGTGTTTATATTGTTTGTTTTCATTTGTTATTGTCTGTTTTATTTTGCTTGCGTACGTGTCTATACTCTTTCAGATGAACCGGCAGGTTCATGGAAAAAATATGCAGATAGAATTGATGATTGCCGAAAATGGCTAAGAGAACATACTATAGAAAAAGTGACATTGACTTCTTTTGATGGGTTGAAACTGGTAAGTTTATTGGTTCCTGCGGAAAATGCGAAAGGAACCATTATTGTCATGCATGGATATCGTTCAAGGGCAAATATCGATTTTGTTCCCGAACTTGAATTTTTAAATGCTTTACAGTATAATTTGCTGGTAGTTATGCAAAGGAGTCACGATGAAAGTGAAGGAAAATACATTACCTTTGGTATAAAAGAGCGTTTTGATTGCCGCCAATGGGCAGAATATGCTGTCAAACGTTTCGGTGAGGATAAAGATATTTTTCTTGCCGGCATTTCTATGGGTGCTTCTACCGTATTAATGGCTTCCGGATTAAAATTGCCGCCGAATGTTCGAGGAATTATTGCTGACTGTGGCTTTACATCTCCTTGGGAGATTATAAAACGTGTAGGCAAGCTAAATATGCATATTCCGACATTTCCATTTGTTTATGGAGTGAATTTTTTTACCAAGCATTTGGCAGGTTTTGGTTTAAGAGAATATTCAACGCTGGAGGCGATGAAAGTGAATACAAAACCGGTGCTTTTTATTCATGGCGATGCCGATAAATTTGTTCCGCTTTACATGACAAAGCAATCTTATCATGCCTGCAAAGCACCCAAAGAATTATTGGTGATTCCCGGCGCTGCACATGCGGCTTCTTATTTAAAAGATACGGAAACTTGTCAAAAAGCAATTGTAAATTTTGTGCAGCGATACGCCGCCAATAAATGAGTTTTAACGAAAAGGAATGGGAAAATGAAAAAAATAACAGTAGGTATGGTGAATTTAGGCTGTGCCAAAAATCAAGTAGACGGCGAATCGATTCTGACCACTCTGCAAAGAAATGGTTTCAGCATAAAAGAAGATGCCGCCTTGGCGCAAGTCGCCATTGTAAATACATGCGGATTTATTGACAGTGCCAAAAAAGAGGCTGTCGATGAAATTTTAGAACTAGCTAAATTAAAAACAGAAGGAAAAATACAAAAAATTGTGGTAACGGGTTGCCTGGCAGAACGTTATCAAAAAGAAATTCATGAAGAAATACCAGAAGTTGACGCTGTAGTCGGAATTGGTGCCAACACTAAAATTTCCAGTGTTATTCAGGAGATGTATGCCGATGGATATGCGGAGGCTTTCCCTGAAAAAACAGAGCTTCCCATTTGCGGGGAACGGGATTTTTCCTTGATGTCCACTCCTTCTTATTTTGCCTACATAAAAATATCAGAGGGTTGCAACAATCGCTGCTCTTTCTGTGCAATTCCTGCTATTCGGGGACCTTTTCGCAGCAGAACCATTGAGGATATAGAAGAAGAAGCTAAAGCCTTGGCTAAAAATGGGGCAAAGGAAATCATTCTAATCGGGCAGGATACCACGCGGTATGGTCAAGATTTGTATGGTGAGTACAGCCTAGCTAAATTGCTGAAA
>URPG01000379.1 GCA_900549675.1 uncultured Oscillospiraceae bacterium
TCGAAGAAGAGATGGGAGAAAGCTGTGCAGTGATTGCCACGGGAGGATATGCAAAAGAAGTGGTGAAGAATTGTACAAGAAATATAGAATACAGTGAAACCTTTTTAATTGAAGGTCTTAAAATAATTTATGATCTTCATAGGCAGAATCAACAATAAGATGGAGATTTATGTAATAAAATCTTTGCAGGACGACTTGACGTTGGTATTGAATCAGTGTATACTTTTTATTAAACTTTATTGTGTTTTGGTGCTAAAGTGATAAAAACTAAGGATACAAAGGTGAAACTATGAAAAGGACAATTTCTCTTTTGCTTTCGGTTTTACTGACGACTATTTTTATGGTGGGATGTAATACTGATAGCACGAAAAAAGCTCAAGATAGTGAGGTGGATTCTCCTCAGTTGACCTCAGCTGAGGGAGATACGGGAAATAACGATACAGAAAAGAAGTCTTATAGAATTGGTGTTGTACAATTGGTAGAACACGCAGCTTTGGATAAAGCTTATAAAGGATTTGTGGATTCTCTTACCCAATATGGGGAAGAAAATAATATTCAGTTTGAGTTCGATTTAAAAAATGCTCAAAATGATCAATCGAATGCTAACACAATTGCCAGTAAATTTGTCAATGACAAAGTAGATTTAATCTTTGCTATTGCAACACCGGCGGCACAGTCAGCCGCCAATGCGGCGGCGGAAACAGATATTCCGGTGTTGTTTACAGCGGTTACGGATCCCGTAGACGCACGGTTGGTTGAATCTGTGGAAGCGCCCGGCGGTAAGGTAACCGGTACATCCGATTTAACACCGGTTGCCAAACAGATTGAACTAGCGAAGCAATTGATTCCGGATTTAAAATCCATTGGTGTGTTATATGCCTCCAATGAATCAAACTCAAAAGTGCAGCTGGCTCTTGCACAAGAGGCGGCTGAAGCGCAGGGACTGACTGTAATTCCTGCATCGGTTTCCAATACAAATGAGGTGCAGTCCGTTGTGCAAAACGTATTAGCCGGTAAGGTACAAGCCATTTATGCTCCTACGGATAATACCATTGCCAATGCAATGCCAACGGTTAGTGCTATAGCAATTGAGTATAATATTCCTGTTATTACCGGAGAAGAAGGGACAGTTGTCACAGGTGGATTAGCCACTATCGGTATTAACTATTATGATTTAGGGACAAAAACAGCAGATTTGGCTTTGGATATTTTAATAGACGGTAAAAAACCTTCTGAAATCCCTATTGCTTATGTGGATAGCTATGCTTATTCTTATAATTCTGAAACATTGGCGGCTCTAGGACTGGAAGGACAATTTGACGCTGAATTTTTGGAACAAGCGCAGGATGTAACACAGGAAACAACAGAAAAATAAAAGAATTTTCATAAAAAAGTCTGGCGGCTGACGTTTTTCATTGTCGGTCCGCCGACTCATTTTCTATATTGAATCGAAGGAGAGCAAAAAATGGATTTTATCACTGCGATAGCAGGTTCGGCACAAGATGCTGTTGGGCAAGGTCTGCTATGGAGTATTATGGGCATTGGTATTTACATATCTTTCAAGATTTTGAACTATGCAGATATGACAGTGGATGGTAGTTTTGCTTTGGGTCAATGTATCTCAGCATGGGTTATTTTTATACAAGGCTGGAATCCTTATGTTGCTCTTATTATGGGATTCATAGCCGGCTGTTTAGCGGGGGTTGCTACAGGGTTGTTGCATACATTATTGAAAATACCCGCTATTTTGGCAGGTATTTTAACCATGCTGGCACTTTATTCCATCAACTTGAGAATTTTAGGTCAGTCGAATGTAGCGATAAGCTATGAAGATACAGTTTTTCAAGATGTAAAGAATATCATTTCACTTTCCAGAGCGCAGCTAAGTGTAGTGGTTGGTGTGCTGACTTCCATTATCATCATTATTATTCTATACTGGTTCTTTGGCACCAAACTGGGTGCCGCAATTCGCGCCACAGGGAATAATGAACACATGGTGCGTGCTATGGGTGTCAATACAGATGTCATTAAAATTGTTGGACTTATGCTGGCTAATGGATTTGTGGCTTTGTCCGGTTCTTTGGTGGCGCAAAGTCAAGCCTATGGAGATGTAAACGGTGGTATCGGTGCTATTGTAATCGGTCTGGCTTCTATTATTATAGGAGAAGTATTCTTCGGCAGAAATCGTTCTTTTGCGGTAAAACTCTTATCTGTCGTAATTGGCTCCATTGCCTATCGGCTGATTGTTGCCATTGTTTTGCAATTGGGATTGGATACTTTCGATTTAAAAGTCTTTACTGCCCTATCAGAGTTGTC
>URPG01000380.1 GCA_900549675.1 uncultured Oscillospiraceae bacterium
TCTTACAAAAGAAATTTGTCTGACATCTTACCAGCAAGCCTATGAATTTTTTAAAGATGAGCTAAAAGGTTCTCCCCTCATCTGTATTTGTGATTCATGGCTTTTGCATCATAGTACAAAAGATATATTGCCGCCAACTTCCAACATACTGTCCTTTGCACAGGATTTTGATATTATTCTGCAAAACGATCATGATACTTTTAATGATATGTGGCGTGTATTTGGAGCAGATAGTCACAAACCTCTTGCAGAACTGCCAGAAAAAACTTCTATGCAAAAAAATTACAAAAAATATCTGCTGGACGGAAAAAAGACTGGTTCTGGTGTGGGTATTCTTATTTTTGACGGAAACCAATTTTTACACCGATAATCACTTGACAATTTTATAGCATAAAAAAGCTTGCATCGTTTTGATGCAAGCTTTTTAAATTAAAGAATACCCTTTTTACGTTTTCTTTTCTTATAAATCAAAATAATAATGTAAACTGCCAAAAATGCCAGTAAAATCAGCACCAATAAAATGGATTCCCCCGGTCCTCCCATTTTTACCTCTGCCCATAAGCGATCCATCAAAAGGCTCGTTTCATCCGGTAAATTGACAAATACTTCTGTCTTGTCCAAAATTTCTTCACTGGGATAAAAAATGGGATTCTCCACTATTTCTGAATCCAGATACTCCTTCGCCGCTGATATAGGAGTTGCATAACCGATATAGGACACATTTTCTGCTGAAATTTCGGGATCACAAAGAAAATTAATATAAGCTTCTGCATATTCTTTTTTGTTTGATGTGGCCGGAATGCAAAGAGCATCCACAAAATAATTGGTGCCTTCTTCAGGAATAACAAATTCTATATCGTCGTTATCTTCCACTAAAATGGCAGCATCACCTGAATAGTAAGGCGCCAGCCAAGCTTCTCCCCCAGCCATTTTATCAAAGATTTGATCCATTACATACGCCTGCACCAATGGTTTCTGCTGTTTTAATAAAGCTGCTGCCTCCGACAATTCACTTTCATTGGTCGTATTCATTGAATACGATAACATCGTTTGAGCAATGGCAAATGAATCTCTGGGATTATCAAACATCAAAATTTTGCCTTCATATTCCTCATTCCATAAAGATGACCATGTTGGCACTTCCTTTACATAGTTGGTATTATAGAAAATTCCTACCACACCCCAAGTATAAGGAACGGAATACAAGTTTTCTTCATCATATTGCGGATTGATAAAATCTTCATCAATATATTTGAAATTAGGAATATTATCGAAATTTAGCTTTGCCAAAAAATTTTCTTTTTTAAGCTTGTCGACCATATAATCGGACGGCACAATCACATCATAATCGGCACCGCCGCCTGCCAGTTTTGAATAAAGCGATTCATTGCTGTCAAAAGTGGTATAGTTTACATTAATACCGGTTCTCCTCGTAAACTCAGCATTGATATCCATGGAATCATCCGTTCCATTGGCGATGTATTCTCCCCAATTGTAAACATTAATGGTGACTCCGGTATCGGGAGCTTCCTCATTTTCAGCCGCGGCAGGTATTGCCACCGTGCCAAGTAAAATCATAGCTAAAAACAGCGCACCCAGTTTTTTGCAAATGCTCATATTTCTTCCTCCTTCATTTCCAATACAACCGGAGGAGTCTTTTTTTGACGGAAATTCGCCAATAAAAGCAATATCAGCACCACAACAAAAAGTAAGGTAGACAGAGCATTAATCTCAGGGCTAATACGTTTTCTCGTCATAGAGTAAATATAAATTGGCAAGGTTTGAGTGTTGCCACTGGTAAAATAACTGATAACAAAATCATCAATAGAAAGTGTAAATGCCATAATGGCACCCGTTACAATACCGGAAATAATTTGAGGTAGTACCACTTTCCAAAAAGCTTGAAATGGTGAACAGCCTAAATCCTGTGCCGCCTCATATAAGTTGGCATCCATTTGCCTCAATTTAGGCAGCACCGACAAAATAACATATGGCAAACAAAAAGTGATGTGTGCCATGATTAATGTACCCATGCCAAGCGTTCTCCCGTTCAAAAGAGAAACAGCAAACACAAACAGCAGCATCATTGAAACACCTGTTACGATTTCAGGATTAACCATGGGAAAATTGGTAACATTCATCATCACTCTTCTGCCGAAACTTTTCATTGAGTTCATGCCAATCGCTGCCAGAGTTCCTAAAACGGTGGCAAAAAGAGAGGCTAACACGGCAATAATCAAGCTATTTCTAAGAGCCTCTAAAATCAAACGGTCTGAAAACAGCTTTTGGTACCATCTGAGAGTAAAA
>URPG01000381.1 GCA_900549675.1 uncultured Oscillospiraceae bacterium
AAATAACTTATGCAAATACTGTCCGCAGAGAGATAAATAAAATTGATTTTTATTTTTATAATATTTACAAATAAAAAATAATATGGTATAATCCAAATGCCATATTATTTTTTATTTCAAAAATGGAATGATTATACTTGAAATCTCACACATAAATGTATACAATAGACACTATGCTCATTCTTCAAGTGAGAAATGATTGATATTTTAAAGATAGGTAGGATATAAAAATGGAAAACACAAGAAAAGAAAATTTCAGTAGAAAGCGAATGGCCATATTAAAGCTGATTCAGTCTACCGATTCTCACCCCACAGCAGATTGGATTTACGCTAAACTAAAACCAAAATATCCCGATCTTAGCTTGGGTACTGTATATCGCAACCTTAAAAAATTCTGTGAAAATGGCAAAATCAGAAGTATAGGGGTTATTAATGGTCAAGAGCATTTCGATGCCAATGTCCATAAACATGCTCATTTTATTTGTGAAAAATGCGGACAAGTGGAAGATATCCACGAGAGCTTTTCCTCGGCTCTGCATTTGGATGATATTGCAGACAAATATGGTATTTATATAAAAGAAGCAGAAATTGTATTCAATGGAATTTGTAAAGAATGTATGGCAAAAGAACAAAAGGAGATAGAAAAGACCGCCTAATTCTATTTTTAGCTGTTAAATTATAATTTTTTGTTTTTTTCTAGAAAAACGTTGACAGTTTATAGGAGATTATGATAAAATTTATCCAAATGCAGAATAACCTGTTCTCTTTAAATCACAGCCGGCATAATTGTGAACATGCTAGATTAGGCTGTGATTTTCTGTGCTAAGTCTCAATCAGGCGAAACGAAGAGAATAGGACAAAACGGAGGAAATTATAGAATGGAATTTTTGTGGGAGGGCGTTGCTGCCATCACAGCAAAACAGCTTGTCATGTATGTTATTGGTGCGGTTTTAATTTGGTTGGCAATCAAAAAGGATTATGAGCCGGCCTTATTGTTGCCCATGGGATTTGGTGCAATTCTAGTGAACTTACCAATGTCAGGTGCTTTAAATCAGACTGTTTCCGGAGTAGGCGAAGTCCGGGGTATTATTCAATGGCTTTTTGAAGTAGGTATTGAAGCCTCTGAGGCTATGCCATTGCTGCTGTTTATCGGTATTGGTGCTATGATTGACTTTGGTCCTTTACTTTCTAATCCAAAAATGTTTTTATTTGGTGCAGCCGCACAGTTTGGTATTTTTGTAACAATTGTGCTTGCAACTTTACTGGGCTTTGATTTAAGAGATGCCGCTTCTATTGGGATTATTGGTGCCGCAGATGGCCCTACCTCTATCTTGGTATCACAGGCTTTAAAATCTAATTATATTGGTGCTATTGCTGTGGCTGCTTATTCTTACATGGCTTTGGTTCCTATTATTCAGCCTTTAGCCATCAAAATGGTTACCACAAAAAAAGAAAGAAAAATTCGCATGGCTTATCGCCCTGCAAGTGTTACCAAAACAACCAGAATTTTGTTCCCCATTTTGGCCACTATCATCGCTGGTCTGATTGCGCCGGCCTCAGTTTCACTTGTCGGTTTCTTAATGTTTGGTAATTTGATTCGCGAATGTGGGGTTTTGGCTCGTTTGTCAGAAACAGCACAAAATTCTCTTGCTAATTTGATTACATTACTTTTAGGCTTAACCATTTCTTTCTCAATGAGAGCAGAACAATTCGTTTCTCTTGAAACGCTTATGATTATGGTTCTTGGTTTATTTGCTTTTGTCTTTGACTCTGTTGGAGGCGTTTTATTTGCAAAGATTATGAACATTTTCCTAAAAGAGAAAGTCAACCCGATGGTTGGTGCTGCTGGTATTTCAGCATTCCCCATGTCTGCAAGAGTTATTGAAAAAATGGGTATCGCAGAAGATAATCAAAATCACCTGTTAATGCACGCTGTAGGTGCTAATGTTTCCGGACAGGTAGCTTCTGCTTTAGCTGGCGGAATTGTGTTAAGATTCTTTATGTAAGAAATCTTAGAAAGGATGAATGGAATGTTGATAAATACAATTATATTAGCAATAAACCAAGAAAATCTTATGGCATCTTTAGATATCATGGCCAAAGGAATGTTGGGAATTTTCGTTGTTATTGGTCTTTTGGCGCTTTGCGTGTTTGGTCTTACTAAAATTGGTAACAAATCAAATAAAAAGGACTAATTGCTTTATAAATTTAATAAATAAGAGAGTCGCTTATAAAAAGAGCGACTTTCTTTTATTATAGCATGTAGGTTTGTCAAACATATTGGACAGAGAAAGCAGAAAGAGC
>URPG01000382.1 GCA_900549675.1 uncultured Oscillospiraceae bacterium
AAAAAGTGCAAACAACAGCATCCGCCTTTGGTAGAAGCCACTTCGGGACATTTTGTAAAATGCTGGAAATATGTAGATAAAGAAAATGCGGAAAGTGAGGAGTGATTATGGGCGAATATTTGCTTGAGGTAAAAAATCTGAAAAAAACATATCCGATATATAGAAATACAGGAAAACTTTTTGGTTCAAAAGAGCGTATGAATGCGGTGGACGGGATGTCATTTTATATCAAAAAGGGAGAGACCTATGGGCTGGTAGGAGAGTCTGGGTGCGGAAAGTCGACAAGCGGACGGGCAATTGTAGGATTGACTAAAACAGACAGCGGTTCGATTTTTTATGAAGGGACAGATTTGTGCAGTCTGAGTGAAAAAGAATTTCGTCCGTTTCGAAAGGAGATACAGATGGTGTTTCAAAATACACTGTCTGCATTGAATCCGCGTCAAAGGATTGGCAGTATATTGGAGGATATTCTTTTTATTCACGGTGTGAAAGACCGTGAGGAAAGGAGAAATCAGGCAGTCGAGGTGCTGAGACGTGTGGGGCTTGAAAAAGAGTATTATTTTCGATTTCCCCATGAGCTTTCCGGAGGACAGGTTCAGCGTCTTGGGATTGCAAGTGCACTGGTTGTACAGCCCAAACTGATCGTGTGTGATGAACCGGTATCGGCTTTGGATGTATCAATTCAGGCACAGATTTTAAACATGCTCAAAAAACTGCAAAAAGAACTAAAACTTAGCCTGCTTTTTATATCGCATGATATTGGTGTTGTGCGGTTTATATCGGATCGTGTGGGAGTAATGTATCTTGGCACATTGGTAGAGGAGGCAGAGACAGAAGAATTGTTTTCCAATCCGCTGCATCCTTATACAAAAGCGTTGCTCGCAGCGGCTTTGGATCCATATGTCAGTAGGAAAACGTTTGTGGCATTAAAAGGAGAACAGCCGATTCGAACGGAAAATTTTGTGGGCTGTGCATTTTGCAGTCGATGTCCATATGCAGCAGAACAGTGTAAAAAAGAGACGCCTGTTCTCCAAAAGTTTGGAGAAGGACACAAAGCAGCATGCCACCGGGCAACAGAATTTTAAATTGAGTATTAAAATTGAGTATTAACAATCGAGGAAAGTTATGATATACTATTGATAATTGAATGACTAAAAGGATAGAGGTGCGGATTTCATCAGTATTGTGTGGCAAAGTTGGACAGCCGCCACATACGAAAGGGAAAGTCGCCGAAGAGATGTTTTTTTTGTCCAGAAAGATATCTCTGGGATATTGCAGAATATGCAATATACTGTCACTTATGTGGAGAGCTATCGTTGGTTTGTTAGGAATACGAAAGAAAAGATGCAGGATAAGTATGCGGGAACCATGAATGTGCTTTTACACAAAGGTCATTCATGGTTTTTATTATCAGGGGAGATACCCTTTGAAGGAAAGAGAGGAACTTATTTATGCATATTTCAAAAAAGAAAGTATTGTCAGTGTGTTCGAGTGTTTTTGTGTTGACGCTGATACTGTCTATGACGGTGTTTGCGGCTGAGAAAGCACCGAAACCGGAACTGTATGCTACTTTTTGGGCATTGATCCCTCCCGTTGTGGCGATTGCTCTCGCGTTGATCACAAAAGAAGTATATAGTTCACTGTTTGTTGGTATTTTAGTAGGAGCATTACTCTATTCAGGATTTTCATTTGAAAAAACGGTAGTACATATTTTTGAAGGCGGAATTATCAGTGTGCTTTCTGACAAGTATAATGTTGGGATCTTGGTATTCCTTGTGATATTGGGGGCGATGGTCTCCTTGATGAACAGAGCAGGAGGTTCCGCAGCATTCGGAGAATGGGCAGGACAACATATCAAATCACGTGTGGGCGCACAGCTTGCGACAATTGCACTTGGTGTGTTGATTTTTATTGATGACTATTTCAACTGTCTGACCGTGGGGAGTGTGATGCGTCCGGTAACAGACAAACATAATGTGTCTCGTGCGAAATTGTCTTACTTGATCGACGCAACAGCGGCTCCGGTCTGCATCATTGCACCGATTTCTTCGTGGGCGGCAGCGGTGACCGGGTTTGTAGAAGGGGAAGATGGATTTTCAATCTTTATGCAGGCGATACCATATAATTTTTATGCACTTCTTACAATTGTGATGATGATTGGAATCGTATTGCTCAAAGCAGATTACGGTCCGATGAGAACACATGAGATGAATGCGTTGAAAGGTGATCTCTATACAACAGAAGGACGTCCTTATGAAAATGCATCTGAAGGTGTTGTGAATCATAATGGAAAGGTAAT
>URPG01000383.1 GCA_900549675.1 uncultured Oscillospiraceae bacterium
GCATGTGGATGAAGTCAAACTGCAAAACGGAAAGAAAAGCAAGCGAGAGGTTGTCGACCATAATGGCGGTGTTTGCGTAGCTGTCTTAACAGAAAAAAATGAAATTTTACTGGTTAAGCAATTCCGTTATCCTTATAAAGAGGTTTTGTGGGAGGTTCCTGCCGGCAAATTAGAAATAGGAGAAGATCCTTTTGAAGCAATGAAACGCGAACAAAAAGAAGAAACCGGCACCACAGGAGAAAATTATCTTTCTTTAGGTAAGCTTTATCCCAGTCCCGGCTACTGCGGAGAAATTATTTATATGTGGGCTTGCCGCCAAACTTCCTCGGGAGAATTGCATTTGGATGAGGATGAATTTTTAGAGGTTGTTAAAATGCCAATGGCAGAGGCCGTTGAAAAGGTTATGAACGGCGAAATTCAAGATGCCAAAACGCAGGCGGCTGTGCTGAAAACAGCCCGTCTGTTAGAACAAAAACGAATTTGACGTTCAAGTGCTTATTTCATAAAAGCAAGGAGGATAGGAAACGGAATGAAACTGCATCAAGTAGTGACTCATGCTTTTGCCCCGATATACAACAGTGAATCTGAAATTTTGATTTTGGGAACGATGCCTTCTGTTAAATCGCGTGAGAATCAGTTTTATTACGGTCATCCTCAAAATCGATTTTGGCGGGTGATGGCAGCGGCTCTGTCCTGTGCCGTACCGACCACCATAAAAGAAAAAGAAGAAATGCTGCTTTCTCATAAAATCGCTTTATGGGATGTGTTGCACAGCTGTGAAATCGTGGGCAGTGATGACAATACTATTCGAAAAGAAATTCCCAATGATTTAGTACCTCTTATTGAAAAAACAAAAATAAAGAGGATTGTCACCAATGGAAAAAAAGCAGAAAAACTGTATCAAAAATATTGTTTTTCGCAGATACAGATAGAAAGTGTTGCTATGCCGTCTACCAGTCCTGCCAATGCGTCATGGTCTTTGGAACGTTTAGTAAAAGAATGGACAAATATATTTTGTGTACCGAAGAATTCATTTGAAATAAAGAAAAAATATTAAACACAAAAAGTAAATTTTTCAGGCCAGAGCATTGCTCAACAGTCAGGATTGTGATAAGGTAGAAATAGAAAAAGTTAAAATTATTTTGATTAATTTCAATTTAAGACAAAATAAAGTAAAAGAAAGGATGCATGTATGAATCAGTTTCAACTTAACTTTGATGGTACTCAGAATAATCGAGTTGTTTTTCGTGAAGAAGAGAAAAACGTGCAGAACGCACCGCCTTATTTTAAAGGCAAGTATTTAGAAACAGCCGAGTGCTGGAATGGACAGGTCTTGACAGTTTTTATTGGGAAGGGCAAAAAACCGTTGGACGCTTTTGGCTATCAGGAGCTTTTGGCAACTGCCGTAAAAATTTTTAAGAAGCGGGAAATCTATGATTTCACTGTGGACTTAGCCGGAATCTCTTTGGAGCAAAATACTTTGGAGAATGCCTTTTTGGGTTTGTTTTTAGGTGCATATGAATATAAATTTAAGTCAAAGGACTTTGATTGGACGATTCGTCTGGATTCTATAGAAGAAAAACAGCAAGCACAGGTACAGGCTTCCTTTAAAAAAGCAAAAACAATAGCGGAAGGAATTACCCTTGCAAGAGATTTAGTGAATATTCCGGGCAATCATATGGTTCCCAAAACAATGGCGGAAACGATTGTAAAGCTTCTAGCACCGTTAGGTGTGGAATGTGAAATTTTAGAGCATGACACCATTAAAGAAAAAGGACTCAATGGTCTGTGCTTAATCGGTGAAAGCAGTGCCAACTTGCCTTGTCTGTTGGTTATGCGGTATGCTTCAGATAGCAACAAAACAAAAATAGGTCTTGTCGGTAAAGGGGTCACCTTTGATACCGGCGGTTATAATTTGAAAACAGGACCCGGCATGATTGATATGAAAAGTGACATGGCTGGCGGTGCGGCCGTAGCCGGTGCAATTTACAGCCTTGCCAAAAACAAAGAAAAAGCGAATGTGGTTGGTGTGATTCCGTTGTGCGAAAACCGCATTTCTGACAGCAGTTCTGTGCCGGGAGATGTCTACACAGCCTACAGCGGTAAAACGGTAGAAGTTTTGAATACCGACGCAGAGGGACGGATTATTTTGGCGGATGCTGTAACGTATGTGCAAAGGGATGAAAAGGTAGAAAAAATCGTGGATATTGCCACTCTGACAGGTGCCGTTGTCAGTGCCTTGGGGACAGTGGTGGCAGGGGTGGGTTTTCATAAAAAAAAGAGGTGTTCCGCCC
>URPG01000384.1 GCA_900549675.1 uncultured Oscillospiraceae bacterium
TTATACTAATCCCACTGGGCTTGTCACAGAGGCGGTTATGAGAAACACAAAGACGAGGATTGCGGGGTTTTGCTCCGGCGGACTTTTTCCGAAAATGTGGGCAAAGTCTGCATTGGGTGTTTCGTATAAAAGTGTTCAATACGATTATGTGGGACTCAACCACATGAATTTTATCAGCAATGTGACCATTGACGGACGTCCCCTGACTCAGGAAGAGTTTGATAAGATGGCAGATGCAAACGATGGGGTGAACCCGGAAATTTCCAAGTTGTTCGGTGTGCTGATGAGTCCCTATCTGCAGTGGTACTATCAAACCACGGAAAAGGTTAACTATTATCAAAACGCCCCTCAAACCCGCGGAGAATATGTGCAAAGTTTGGAGAAAGAGATTTATGCGGCATATGAGGATGAAAGCAATTATGAAAAACCTGAAGCTTTGAAGAAAAGAGGGGGTGGAGGTTATTCAGAAGTAGCCATGAATTTTGTAAATGCTGTTTATAACAATATTGACACCGAAATGATTGTGAATGCAATGAATAACGGAGCCGTAAGTTTTTTGCCGGATTGTGCTGTAGTAGAAATCCCTTGTCTTGTGAATAAAAGGGGAATGTCTCCGCTGAATGTAGCAACAGTGCCGGATATGTGCTGGGGACTGATTTCCGCTGTAAAGAATTATGAAAAGCTTGCGGTGGAAGCAGCCGTGGAGGGGAGTATCCGAAAAATGAAACTGGCTTTGATGGCGCACCCATTGGTTCGGGAATATGAATTGGCCGAAAAGCTGGTTCCCGAGCTGTTGGAAGCGAATAAGGAATATCTTCCGCAATTTAATTTATAAAAGAGGTGCCAACGTGAAATATGTATTGGGTATAGACCAAGGCGGAACCAAAACGCATGCGATGATTGCAGATGAAAATGGGAATGTACTTGGATTGGCGCAAAGCGGCGGTGCTTGCCATTCTACGCAGGGACTGTCTGTTTCGATGAATATGGTGGAGGAGGCGGTGGAGGCGGCTTTAAAACAAAGCGGAATTACTCTGTCACAGATTAGCGCAGTTACGGCGGGTATGACGGGACTAGATTGGAAAGAAGAAAAAGTGCTGTTGACTCAGGCACTGCAAAAGCTGTTTCCGGCGCAAAGCATACAGGTAGTGAATGACTGCATTATTGCCATGCGAGCAGGTACGCATAAAAAACGCTGTTGTGTGCTTTGTGCGGGAACAGGTCTGAACTGTGCAATACGCAAGGATGACACGCAGGAGTTTATTTATGGTTTTTATATTTCTGAAGAACATCAGGGAGGCTATGCGCTGGGCAAGAAAACCCTTCAAAAAATCTTTGATGCAGAAGTGGGACTGCAGCCGCCTACGCTTCTAACGGAAATGCTGCTGGAATTTTTTCAGGTTGCCGATGTAACCACCCTGCTGAAAAGAACAGTGACCGGCGGCATAGACACCGGTAAAAAAACCGAGATTCCTCTACTATTGGAGCAAGCGGCAGAAAAAAATGATATGCTGGCATTGCACATATTGGAAGAGTATGGAAGAAGTATTGCCCGATATGTGATTGGCGGTTTAAAACGGTTTGATATGCTTTCTGAGGAAATTGAGGTCATTTTGTCCGGCAGTATTTTTAAACTAAAGCTCCCAGTTCTCTTAGATGCTCTTTCAGCAGAAATTCATCGGTTTGCAGTACATGCCAAAATTATCAATTGCAGATATGAGCCTATCGTAGGTGCAGTGTTGATGGCATTGGAGCAGCTGCCGAAGCCTTTTTCACCCCAAATATATGAAAACATAGATGCAGCGAAAAGCAAGTTTCGCATTGAAAGATAACCTCCGAAATGACGTGGCAAGGATGTCCGGCTATATGAAAATGGTATAAGGTGAGAAAAATGAAAACATTATGTAATTGTCCGTATGTTGTATGTCCGTTGTATGGAAATTGTGCGGCCTGTATCCAAAAAAATAGAAAAGAAAATGAAATGGCACATTGTATGGAAAGTAAAGCAATTCAGATGGGCGCCAAATTCCCTGTTAGGCATCCAAAAACTATTATTGAAAAAGATTTTGAGGGGATGTCCAGAAAAACAGCAGAGCTGATTGCCGGAGTAGTTCAAAAAAAACCAAATGCCCTGCTGTGCTTACCGGCAGGCAGTACGGCAATTCGAACCTATGAGATTTTAAAGGAAATGCGAGAAAAGGGTCAAGTTGATTTTTCAAAATGCAGCTTTGTTGCTTTAGACGAATGGTTGGATTTAAAAGACGAGTCGGAAAACTGCCGAGCT
>URPG01000385.1 GCA_900549675.1 uncultured Oscillospiraceae bacterium
GCCTAAAACACACCCAACAAAGCATAGTTACCGTTGATACCAGCCATATCGACATCTTCCAAAGTACGGGCTGTTTGTGCGGCTTCAATTTCTTTAATGTCTAAATTTTTAGGATTCTCAACGATATCATTTTTAGTAGCTAAAATACCGGCATCCTCTTTTAATTTAATAAGACCTTGGTCTTGCAAAAGCAGTAAAGCTCTTGCCTCATTGGTCGTATCATTCGGAACGGCAATAGAAGCACCGTCTTTCAAATCCTCCAATTTAGCAGTTTTTCCGCCGTAAAGACCAAATGGTTCATAGTGAACGTCGGCAGCAGATACAAGATGCGTTCCGTTTTCTTCATTAAAATTATTAAGATAAGTAATGTGCTGGAAATAGTTGGCATCTAATTCTTTGTCTTCCAGCGCTAGGTTTGGCTGAACATAATCGCTGAATTCGACAATTTCCAGTTCATAGCCTTTGTCCTTTAAAAGCTCATTTACTTTTGCTAAGATTTCAGCATGAGGTGTGACGGAAGCACCGATTTTAATTTTTTTAATTTCATCGGTGTTTTCTGCGGCAGCAGGACTTTCGGTTGCTGCATTTTCAGAATTGACAGGAGCGGCAGATTCACTTTCTTTAGAAGAATCAGCCTTGGATTCATTGCCGTCTTTGTTGGAGCAAGCTGCTAAAACCGAAACGGAAAGAACGGCAATTAACACTAGAGAAAATATTTTTTTCATATTGAACCTCCAAAATAATGTAATATTAAGATTTACGTTTATCGCTAAGACCGACTACCCGCATACCGACTCCTTGGAAAATCTGTACGAGAAGTACCAGAAGTACAATCGTGATAAACATAATACCTGTCTGGTAACGATTATAACCATAGTTAATGGCGATAGAACCTAATCCTCCGCCGCCCAAAACACCGGCAGAAGCAGAATAACTTAAAATTGTGGTAATGGTGATAACAGCACCGTTTAATAGAGAAGGAATTGCCTCCGGCAACATTACCTTGAAGATAATCTGCCGTTTTGAACAGCCCATGGAATAAGCAGCTTCAATCACTCCTGCATCAATTTCCAATAAAGAAGATTCAACCAATCTTGCCACAAAAGGAGCGGCCGCTACCACCAGTGGGACAATAGTTGCAGTAGAACCCAAACGAGTGCCGACAATCAACTTTGTCATGGGGCCTACGGCAATCATTAAAATTAAAAAAGGAATAGAACGGGCTATGTTGGTAATAGTATCCAGAATTTTAAAAAGAATGGGGCGTGGACTAATGCCGCCTTTATTGCTGGTGATGAGTAATATGCCCATGGGCAACCCTACTATGTAAGAAAAAATAGTGGCGATAACTGTCATATATAGACTTTCCAAAATACCTGCCCAAAGCATTTTGAGAATGGCACTGTCAAACATAATCTGTCACCTCTTCTACTGTTAAATTCTTTCTTTTTAAATAGCGCAGCATGTTCTCTCGCAGAGTTTTTTGCTCCGGCACTTGAATTACAATCTGCCCAAAGGCTTTTCCGTCAATATTTTTAGTGTCAGCAAACATAATATTGACAGGTGTTTTAAATTCGAGTACCATATTAGCGATTACAGGCTCAAAAGAAGAGGTACCGTCAAACACAATGCGGTAACATGGTGTGACCTTTTGAGAGGAAAAAACTTCTGTTTTTTGACCATCAGGATAAACCAGTTTCTGCGCAATGGCCGTTTGAGGATGAAAAAAGATATCTTCAACGGTGCCGATTTCAGCAATTTTACTATCGTCTATAATGGCAACCCGATTGCAAATTTGTTCAATTACGCTCATTTCATGCGTAATAATAACAATGGTAATCCCCAAACGTCGGTTAATGTCTTTTAGAAGTGACAGAATGGATGCGGTAGTGGTAGGGTCTAAAGCGCTGGTGGCTTCGTCGCATAATAGCACCTTAGGATTTGTTGCCAAGGCTCTTGCAATGGCGATGCGCTGTTTTTGCCCGCCGGACAGCTGAGAAGGATATGATTTTGCGCGGTCAGAAAGCCCGACCAAATCCAGTAATTCTTTCGCCCGTTTTTTAGCGGTTTTCTTATTCACGCCGGATATCTCTAAAGGAAAACAAATATTATCTTCTGCATTTCGCTGCATAAGCAGGTTGAATTGCTGAAAAATCATGCCCATAGAGCGGCGAATATCTTGTAGTTGTTTATTCCCCAATGCGGCGATATTCTTTCCGTCAAACAGAATTGTTCCTTTGGTGGGGCGCTCCAATAAATTGATACAGCGGACA
>URPG01000386.1 GCA_900549675.1 uncultured Oscillospiraceae bacterium
CCTGTAAAACTTTCAATATTCACAGCAAATACTGTAACACCGTTTAGATTAGGAAAATTAAAATTTGATTGACCGGTATGCTGTTCCATTAATTTGGATAAAGCATGGCGCTTTTCGTATTCATCTGTTAATATTTTTGCTATTCCATATCCAATTACACTTTCAAAACGATAACTATAAGTGCAAGCAACAGATTTGTCTTTAAAAGTGAGTGCGTGACCAGTATCCATTTCAAAACAAACCTTGGGATTGGCTGCCATCATTTCCAATTTTTTACCTTTTGGAGCACAATGGAAATATAAGGTAAGCTTGTCATCTTCCCAATCACAGCCAAAATTCATAGGGACGATATAGGGAAAAGAAAAATCAGCAGAACTAAAAGCTAAACGACAAACTTTTAGTTGGCTGATAATATTTTTTATTTCTTCAAGGGATTGTATTTCTCGTTTTTTTTGATTCATGTTCATCTCCTGAATGTTAATTATAGGGGACTAGAGGGTTTGTTTTTGTGTTTCCATCCATTTTGTCAATAAAACGAATGGCTTTTCCACCGCCTAAAACGACGCAGTCTTCCGGCTTTTCAAAGGTAATAACAGGTACTTTTGTCTTTTTTGAAATTAAGGTGGAAAGTCCAAATAAGTTGGCAGAGCCACCAGTAAGATAAATACCGTCTGTAAAAATGTCAGATAACAATTCAGGCGGGGTAACTTCTAACGTCATTTGGACGGTTTTTACAATGTCGATGGCAGGTTCAATAAGAGCTTCCATCATTTCATCAGAGTTGATAATGGTGGTTTCCGGTAAACCGCTTAAGGTGTTTCTGCCTTTTAGCATATAAGTTTCCAATTTTTTACGCGGATAAGCGCAACCAATGGCTTTTTTGCATTCTTCGGCCGTTTGTTCACCAATAGCAAGATTAAATTTTTTTCGTACATAACGAATAATAGCTTCGTTAAATTTCACGCCTCCAATATGAATGGAGTTGGAAACAGCCAATCCATTCAGGGAAATAACAGCCATGTCCGTAGTACCGGAGCCGACATCTACTACCATAGAACCGTGGGGTTCAGAGATATCAACGCCGGCTCCAATGGCCGCCGCCACAGGCTCCTCTATCACACACACTTTACGAACGCCGGCAGAAATAACAGCGTCAACAACTGCACGCTTTTCAACTTCAGTAATACCACAGGGGACGCTGACCACGGCTCGAGGTAAAAACATTTTATTAAAGCTTATGCGTTTAATGTAGGTTTTAATCATATATTCAGCCAAAGAAAAATCGGAGATTACACCATTTTTAAGTGGATACACAACAGAAACCCTGCGAGAAGTTCTTCCAAACATCGCATAGGCGTCATGTCCGGTTGCAACAACTTCTTCAGTGGCTTTGTCAATCGCAATAATAGAAGGTTCACGTAAAACAATCCCTTTTCCGTCCAAAAAAATTTTGAACATGGAGGTACCCAAATCAATTGCCAAATCGGTTCCTATCATTTATGTTCCACTCTCCAACATTCAGTTTCTTAAAATTGATTTGTACTTACTGGAATTACTATCCTTTATTATATTACATAATATAACTTTTTTCAACTAAAAGAAATTTAAACCTTTTTATTTAGAGAAAAGATAAGCGATTAATTTTCTAAATATCTTTGTAGAGCAGCAAAACGATTCTCTGCCAGTTGGTATCCTGTTTCATAAAGTTCCAGAAGTTTAGTTGTGTTTGTTTCCATTCTGGAAACCGTAATAGGTTCCTGCGGCCTTATAACAAAGATTTTACCTTCATATTCTAAACGGTCGATTTCATTCATTTGATTTGCGTACATACGGGGTGTGTCGATTAAAGCACGAACGAAGTTGGGATATTGATGATAATGCTTGGTATATAAACGAGCGAGCCAAGCAGGTGTATTCTTTTTTAAAAAACCGTGTTCTCGAGTGAGTACGACTACAATTTTATCATATCCCTCGTCAATCGCTTTTTGATACGGAACAGCATTGGTAATACCACCATCCAAACAAGGTTCACCGAAAACATCGACAATAGGGGATAAAAGCGGCATGCTGCTCCCTGCGGAAACAGCCTTATAGATATTAGGACAGCTGTTTTTATTATAAAAAGCTGTTTGACCGCTGCGGCAGTTGGTGGCAGTTGCTGTAAAATCACAGGCAGAAGTTTCAAATTTTTTTCGGTCAAGTGGAATATACACATCCGAAATTTCATTGAACATATAATCAAAATTAAATACACTTTTGTATTTAAA
>URPG01000387.1 GCA_900549675.1 uncultured Oscillospiraceae bacterium
ATGCCGGATGTAGAAGCCGTTATTGTACCGGTCGGCGGCGGCGGATTGATTAGCGGGGTAGCTTTTACCATTAAAACGCTTTTTCCTAACTGTAAAGTGTATGGTGTTCAGGCGGAGAAGGCAGCGTCCATGTCGCGTTCATTGAAAAAGGGGGAACCCATTACACTGCGTCATTCCGCTACTTTTGCCGACGGAATTGCCGTGAAACATCCGGGAGATATCACTTTTGCGATGACCAAGCAATATGTGGATGAAATCGTGACGGTGACGGAAGATGAAATTGCCAGCGCAATTTTATTCTTAATGGAAAGGCAAAAATTGGTTGCCGAAGGGGCCGGTGCAGTTTCCGTAGCGGCGGCAATGTCCAATAAATTAAATTTAAATGGAGCAAAAGCGGTTTGTTTGCTTTCCGGCGGCAATATTGATGTGAATATTCTCAGCCGTGTCATTACCCGTGGTTTAGTTAACAGCGGCCGTAATGCCAGTTTAACCATTGCTTTAATCGACAAGCCAGGGCAGTTAGAAGGTGTGTCAAGAATTATATCTGAAAATGGTGGTAACGTAGTTAGCGTGCAGTATGACCGCAGCAATCCCGACATGGCCATTAACAGTTGCTTTATAAAATTGGCGTTGGAAACACGGGATCATCAGCAAATTGCCGAAATTGAAAGGGCGCTTACAGAGGCTGGTTTTTTAATTGTGGACTCTATGCATAATGCTGCTTGCTGCAGTGTGTAAAAGGAGAAGTAAAAGTGAATTTATTTTCGGAGCAATTACATTCTTTAACTATTTTTCGTACTATACTAAAAGATGCTGTGGTGAGCAAGTTTTTGCAATATTTGGATACGGATGAATATTTTCAGACCACAAAATTGGATGCCTACGCAGAATTTACCGCAGAGCTTTATCAAAACGGTGGAAATTTAGGGGATTATCTCTTTGAGAAGGTAATGGAATGTAAAAATCCTGTTGTGCAGAAAAAAGCAGCAGGAAAAGATATTCCCCTTTACATGCAGCAGGCGTTGCAGGATGAATTGAACTTTTTTACGGCTTTATCCGAGGTGAGCTGTGAAGAAATTATGCCGCAGGGGGGATTTTTGCCCAAGTGGGAAAATTCCGGACATGATTTTTGGACAAGCTATTCTGCTCGTCTAAATGAAATAACCATAAAAGGTTATGGTATTTTTGCCAAATATTATATGTTTACAGTAGGAGAAAACGGTGATTTTCTGCCGGTAAAAAACCCCGACAGAAGAAAGCTCTCTGATTTAACGGGTTATGAAAAAGAGCGCAGACAAGTTATCGTCAATACTTTGGCGCTATTGGAGAATTTACCGGCGAACAATATTTTGCTGTATGGAGATGCCGGTACAGGAAAAAGCTGTACCGTAAAAGTACTTGCCAACGAATATTGGCAAAAAGGTTTGCGTTTGATTGAAATTAGGAAAAATCAATTGCATTTAATTCCCATGTTAATGGATGAATTGGCGGAAAATCCGTTAAAATTCATTTTGTTTATTGATGACTTATCTTTTTCTTCCGGTGATGAAAGCTTTACCAATCTTAAGGCAATTTTAGAAGGAACTGTTTCAGCACGTCCCAAAAATATTGTGGTTTATGCTACCAGTAACCGGCGCCATATGCTGAAACAGACTTTTTCTGAGAGACAAGGAGATGACGTTCATATCGGTGATACGTTGGAAGAAACGATGAGTTTATCCGCTAGATTTGGTTTAACAGTGACCTTCCTGCGTCCTGATAAACTGTTGTATAACAGAATTGTAGAGAGCTTAGCAAAAGAAACGCAAATCAAGCTATCGGGTGAGAAATTGCTACAGGCGGCAGAGGCTCATGCTTCACGTCAAGGCGGAAGAAGCCCCAGAGTAGCCAGACAATTTATTGAATATCAAAAAGCCAAAGAATTGGCAGAACAGCTGGGATAAAGCAATGAAATAGAGTTGCCGTGTTTTTCATGCAAGGCAAACTCTATTTTTATCATTATGAATGGATAAAGAGCAGACATAATTTTCTGTTTTTTGGCAAGAATAAGATATACATATTTTACGAAGATTCTCTTTTATTTTTGATGTATCAAGAAAATTAAAAGTATTTTTAGAAATAGATTGACAAAACATCTTTTTTTTCGTATATTAACTTCATTGCGTTTGCATCTAAAAAAGTATTTGGCACTGGCCAAATCGAAATAAAAGCGGCTTTATTTCTTTTGCCGCGGGTTCTTGTTATTGAATCCGTGTATAATCCTTTG
>URPG01000388.1 GCA_900549675.1 uncultured Oscillospiraceae bacterium
CTGCCAGCATAACATCCAGTGCTACCGCCTGAACACCACTAATTCCCAGTTGCAAAGCTTTTTTATGAAGACTTTTAATATCATAGGTATATTTGGGAATATCACTGAGAAAGAAAGCACGCAAAAAAGATTCTGTAGGCGCAAAAGAAAAGAATTCTTCCCCTATCGCAAAAATCATTTTTTCGATTTGATTTTCTTTATCATATTGGGTGTAGAAAACAGCTTTATTTTCGTCAGAACAACGTGCCAAAACAGAGCTTCCGTCACTTAAATGATGGATGGTCGCCTGCTCGCGCGGCGTCGCCGTATCGTCATCTGCCGCTGGTGCTTGGGATGATTCTATCTGCCATTCTTCTATTATTTTAAACAAGCCCAATTTTGCCAATACCGCATATATTTTAGCGTTGTCCGATTCTTTTTTGATATAGTTCTCTATCTTGGTATCTACAGGAGCATCTTTATGAATTTCACCCAATTCATAGCTTAGAAAAGCATTTTCTTTATCGGCTTCTAATTTTTTTCGTATGCCGTCTTTTATATCGAGTGAATCCAAATTATCATAAATATAAGATACACTGCCAAATTTTTGAATTAAATCCCCTGCACCTTTTTGCCCGATTCCCTTGACACCGGGAATATTATCGGAGGTATCCCCTTGAATTGCCTTTATATCAATCAACTGCTTGGGAGTGACACCATATTCTTCCTTTATTTTATCAATGTCATAGAGCGTTACCTGTGGTTGTCCGAATTTAGTAGAAGCCAATCTAACTTTAGTTTTCTCTGAAACCAGTTGTAGGCTATCTCTATCCCCGGTGGCAATCACACATTCATAATTTTGTTCCTCACAAACACGGGCAAGCGTACCTAAAATATCATCCGCCTCAAAGCCCTCACAGGTCACAATATGATACCCCATATCCTGTAATAACTCTTTTATAACCGGCATTTGCTGGGCCAGTTCTTCCGGCATTCCTTTTCTTTTGGCTTTATAGCCGTCAAAACGTTTATGCCGAAAAGTGGGTGCCGCTAAATCAAAAGCCACAGCAACAGCATTGGGTTCCGTTTCATCCAAAAGTTTTTTGAACATCCTAAAAAACCCATGAATCGCATTGGTAAATACACCATCTTTTGTTGAAAGCGCTTTCACTCCATAAAAAGCCCTATTGACTATGCTGTTCCCGTCCAATACTAATAATTTCATCGTTTATTTCCTCTCCAAACAGCCTGCGCCTATCAATGCAAGCGAAATATTTTATTCGTCTTGATTCATCCGATAAACATCATCTAACAGCGAATATAAATTTTGCAATGTGCAAAGTTCACCGGCACGTTTTCGGCATTCTGCCGCTCCTCTCAGACCAAAAAAATACCAAGCAACGTGTTTTCTAGCCTCCAACATACCTCTTTTTTCTCCATTGCGTTCACAGAGTCTTTCAATATGTTTGCGAATAACCGCGATACGTTCATCTAGTGTTGGTTTTGCGATGATATTTCCAGCCAGATATTCTTTAATTTCTCTGAATATCCATGGATTGCCCAATGCGCCACGTCCTATCATAACGAAATCACAGCCTGTTTCGTTCATCATTTGCAAAGCACTGGGTCCGTCAGTAATATCTCCATTGCCAATCACAGGAATTTTTACAGCTTGTTTTACTTGTTTAATAATATCCCAATCGGCTTTGCCGCTATACATTTGCGCTTTAGTCCTTCCATGAACGGCAACGGCAGAGGCGCCCGCCTGCTCGCAAATCGCCGCAATTTGCGGGGCATTAACCAAATGGTCATCCCAACCTTTACGAATTTTCACAGTAACAGGCACATCAACTGCTTTTGTCAGCGCTGAAACAATTTCCCCGCAAAGCTCTGGTTCCTTCATCAAAGCGCTACCACTTCGATTGCCTGCAATTTTAGGGACAGGACAGCCCATATTAATATCGAAGGCATCCGGTTTAAACCGCATAAGTTTTTGCGCTGCCAATGCCATTGTTTGCGGATTCTCACCGAAAATTTGAATCGCAGTTGGTCTGGTTTTTTCATCTAATTCAGCAATATGAAACGATTTGGGGTCGTTAAATTCCAACGCTTTGGCGCTCACCATCTCCGTTATGGTATAATCTGCCCCCATTTGCATGCAAATTTCACGGTAAGCAAAATCTGTTACACCTGCCATAGGTGCCAGAACTGTTTTTCCATTTATATTAATATTTCCTATCTTCATATTTCTCCAGTATTTTGTATTCTTTTTATAAATTCATAAATA
>URPG01000389.1 GCA_900549675.1 uncultured Oscillospiraceae bacterium
GGTCAGCTCAGCTATACGCTGAGCTTCCAGCTCAGCTATAAAGGATTCCATAAAATCAAAGTCTGGTTTTCCATTCTTTGTCGGAAGTTTAATAACTGTTTTTTTCAATTCTATCTTTGTAGCTTTATGATTGTATGCAAATTTTTCTTTTATTACTTTATCTATTGCAGCAATAATAAACATTTGATTTGTACGGTTTAAGTTTTCACATTGCAGAACGCTTGTCGCACCGTGTTTTAAATAAAATGGCGTTTCTAAATACACAATATTTTGATTGTTTGAGTGAATCAGAATAGTTGGTTTTCCATTTGGATTATTTAAAACATTATGTGTTAATCTATTATACGAAATAATGCCATTGTTTAATGTTGATTGTCCATAAAACGGATAATATTTTTCATTTATATCCTCTAATGCAGAGAGATGTAAAGGATTTATTTCTTTTTGCGACTGCCATTTTAATATATCAATCAATTTATATTCGCCCCACTTAACCTTGCTCAACTTTTCGTTAAGTGAGGCATTTATTTTCCCAGGCGGTCATCCTCCATATTTTGATTTTTTAGAAGGTTAGATACTTCCCAAGCAAGATAATCACTAACCGTTTTCTTAAAATCTTCTAAAGTCGGTTTTGTATCAATTGGTGCAGATTGATTCCAATCGGCTCCGTTTTGTGGATCAATATTTCCTTCGTAATATTCTTCCTCTGTAAAAATATTCAGCTTACTTTTGCCGAAACGCACAAGGTCAATGACCTCTTGATAGCGTTCCTTTGCATGGTCTGTATCTTTGAGATTGTTGTTTGATTTTCTACGATTTGTTCTTGTATATCCGTCGTTTGAAAAATCGATAAATTTTACAATATCGTCTTTTTGGTGCGCTTCGCCTACACGGAATACATAAATATTCGTCTGAACGCTTGATTTCCCTACAAACAAATCAATAGGCATTTTGATACTTGCCAAAAGCGTACTGTGCTTTAAAATTTTTTTATTATATTCTACCGCTTTTCCGCTGCCTGCGGAATTTTGAATAATGATTGCGGCATAGCCCTTGTCCATCATTGAAAGTGCTTTCTCAACAAATATCATACCGTTTCCCTGTGCCGAATATGGAGGGTTCAACACAAATGCGTCAGCAGGGAATTTTTCGTTTGTCTTGCCGAAACCGTAATTACCGTTAAAATCCTTTAATGAGTCTTTATTTAAAATGTTTGAGCTTCCGTCTCCCATTAAAATCATATTGAGAATTGCAAGCATATAAACGCTTGAAAGTATTTCAAGACCAAGCAGTTGATTTGCCTTTATTTCTGCCGATTTTAGCGCAAGCTCATCAGGAGATTTGATTTTATTTTTCGCGTCAATCAGCATTTCATTCATTGCCGCAACGAGCAATCCCGCTGAACCTGTTGCAAAATCCCAAACATAAGAATCCTTGTTCACTCTGGCAAGCTTAACAAGTAAGGTCGCAACATAAGCCGGAGTAAGTACAACATCGTTGAGCTTATCCTGTGAAAAGCCGAGCCAACTATACATCTCGTTAAACAATTTTCCTGTAAAATCAGTTGTTAAACCGATTTTATAATAAATACCCAAATCGTCAACAATTTTTGTGAATACACGCTTTAACTGACTTTCACCGTTTTCAACCTTGTTGATGTTATCGGTAGTAAGCGTGTTTTGCAAGGTTCTGATGATTAAATCTCGCTTTTCCTGCGGCAAATTCTTTTCATTTAAGAATGCTCTTATTTTACGAAGAATAATATCGCCGTCACGATTGCCGTCCTCAGTTAAAGATTTTAATTCCGATTTTTCTAACGGAGCCACTCTATTCGGCACGCCTAAAGTAGCAATAATAGAAGCCGCAACAAGATAAACGCGGTCGCTTTCACCGAGTCCTTTTTCGTTCTGATAAATATCATTATTCAACTTGACAAGGCTTGCATTAATTTCCTGCTCGCGCTGTTCTTTTAATTTTTCAATTTCTTCCTGTGATAATTGAAGATTTTTAACCTTTTCGATAAACTTATCAAAATTTTCTTTTTTTAAAAAAGAAAAGTCGGTATAGTCATCAATCTTTTGCCCTATACCAAAATTACTTTTGGAAACATAGTAAACGCCTATCTCATACTCTATATCACCGGTGGCGTTTTTAAATCCCGTCATACCGATAGCAATAATTTCTGTGTAACCGGTGTAATGTAAAAGTGCATTGGCATAATGAACGGCACCGTTTACAGCATAGGAATTTATGTTTTTAAAATC
>URPG01000390.1 GCA_900549675.1 uncultured Oscillospiraceae bacterium
TGCGCAAAAATGCCCTTATTGTGATTTTTATTCGCTATCCCCTGCCAAAAACAATATTTTATCTTATATACAGGCTCTGCAAAACAAAATCTCTGCCTATCAAGGAAAACAAATTAAAGTTGATACGATTTATTTTGGCGGCGGTACCCCCAGCTTAATCGGTGCAGAACATCTCTCCTGCATTTTAAAAACCATCCGAGAAAATTTTGTGGTTGCAGATTCTGCTGAAATTACCTGTGAAGTGAATCCGGGCAGATTCTCACCCAATTTTTTCCCTTTGCTTAAACAATCCGGATTTAACCGTATTTCTTTCGGAATGCAGTCTGCCAACGAGAACGAGCTCCGTTATTTGGGACGGGGTCATTCTCCCACCGAAGTAAAAAAGGCGGTGGAAACCGCTCAACAATCAGGCTTTGATAATATCTCGGTGGATTTAATGCTCGGTATTCCGGAGAGCTCAAAAGAACACCTTAAACAATCCATTGATTTTATCAGCACCCTGCCTATTCAGCACGTGTCGGCTTATATGCTAAAAATTGAAAAAAACACATCTTTTTATGCCAAACGCAAAACTTTGCCCCTTCCTGATGATGATGGTATGGCGGACCTTTATACGTACTGCGTTACAGCATTGAAAAAAATTGGTTTTGCTCAATATGAAATCAGCAACTTTGCTCATCCGGGAAAAGAAAGCCGGCATAATTTAAAATATTGGCACTGTGAAGAATATTTGGGATTTGGTCCCTCTGCTCACTCCTTTTACCAAGGAAAACGCTTTTACTATCCTCGAAGCTTAGAAACCTTTTTAACGGGAGAGAATCCTATTCCCGACGGAACCGGCGGTGATTTTGAAGAATTTGCCATGCTGAATCTTCGTTTACGAGAAGGTGTTTTACTGGCAGAGTGTCAAAAACGATTTGAAAACGGAACCGAAAAATTCTTAAGAATGCAGGCAAATGTCAAAAATTGTCCCCCGCATTTACTTTCTTCGGATAGAAATCACATTGCGTTAACAACAGATGGCTTTGCTGTTTCCAACGCTGTAATTCTTACGCTGCTTTCATGAATTTACAGTTTAAACAATTACAGAAAGGATGATTTTAATGTCAGAAATTTACCTTGCCGGCGGTTGCTTTTGGGGTACCGAAAAATATTTTTCTTCTATTCATGGAGTTACCTCTACTAAAGTCGGCTATGCAAACGGTAACACCAAAAATCCAACCTATGAAGAGGTTTGCCATAACCATACCGGTCACGCTGAAACGGTGCATATTCGGTATGATTCATCGATTCTTCCGCTTGAATTTCTCCTAGATTTATATTATGAGGTGATTGATCCCACTTCACTAAATCGGCAGGGCGGTGACATTGGCACACAATACCGCACAGGTATTTATTATACTGATGAAAAAGATTTGCCTGTGATTCAAAAATCATTACAACGGCTGCAATCCTGCTATGCAGAGCCTCTGCAAGTTGAAGTACAACCACTTGAAAATTTCAGCCCCGCCGAAGAATATCACCAAAATTATCTTGACAAAAATCCGCAGGGCTATTGTCATATTCCCATGGCACTCTTTAACAAAGCCAAACAAGCTAGGGTGAATCCTTATCTTTACGAAAATAAAGAGAATTTAAAACAAAAACTAACTCCTATGCAGTTTGAAGTGACACAAAACAGTGCAACAGAGCCACCGTTCCAGAACGAATTTCATCATCACTTTGAGCCCGGTATCTATGTTGACATTACAACGGGCGAACCTCTTTTTACCTCTAAGGATAAATTTGATTCCGGCTGCGGCTGGCCCAGTTTCTCCAAGCCGATTGACCCCTATGTTACCTTAGAAAGAGAAGACCTTTCTCACGGTATGAAACGAATAGAAGTCAGAAACCGTAAAGGCAGCTCTCATCTTGGCCATGTATTCCCTGACGGTCCTGCCGAGCACGGAGGATTGCGTTATTGTATCAACAGTGCTGCTCTTCGTTTTATCCCTCAAAGGGATATGGAAAAAGAGGGTTACGGATATCTTTTAGATTTATTGTCTTAATAGCAAGACCGCTAAATGATATTTTCAACAGTCATACGGTATTCTGTTGAAAATAATTTTATTATGATTATACAGATTGGAGTTCGACTTATGCCAAAGCAACCAGAAAATAAAACAATTCAGCAAATCGTTTTGCTGGCAATGATGACCGCACTTTGCTTTGCCGGTCCTTTTATTAACATTCCCATTCCACTTGGTGTCGGCAACACGATG
>URPG01000391.1 GCA_900549675.1 uncultured Oscillospiraceae bacterium
GAATAGATCTGTTGGCTGTAAAGCTTAACGAAAATGCAAAACAAACGTTTATCCTCTAAAATGATAACACTAAATCCTGAATTTGACAAGTTAAGTTTTTAACTAACTTAAAAGATAAAATATACAGGTACATTTTCTCTTCAATATCTCGTTATTTTTTCTAAATATGAATGAATCACAAAATTACGTTACAATCATAGCATAATTTTGAGTATAATACAACATTTCCCTTTTTTAAAGAAGGAAGACCTAACGGAACAAGATTTTGAAAAAATCCAAACATCTTGGTTTTTCATCAACTCAAATTATACCAGAAAAACCGCAGGAATGCCTTCGCATTCATGCGGTCTTTCTCTTTTCCAGTCTTTCTTTTCTATTCGTCAATAAGAACTGCTTCCTAATGAACGTACTCTTTTTCTAAAGATTTTACAAAGATTTCAACAATAGTGGGATCAAACTGTGTTCCTGAACATCTGCGCAATTCTGCTATTGCTTCTTCTTTACTTTTCGGCGCTTGGTAGCTGCGCCCCGTGACCATTACATCAAAAGCATCAATTACCGAAATAATTCTGCTGATAAGGGGGATTTCTTCCCCCTTAAGCTTTCTGGGATAACCCGTACCGTCCCACCGTTCATGGTGAGATAGTATATATTCCGACACCTGGACCAGCTCCGGTATATTTTGTGTGATACGATATCCAATTTCAGGGTGACGCTGAATTTGCAGTCTTTCCTCCGGTGTTAGCTTACCGGGTTTATTTAGAATCTCATACTCAATACCGATTTTGCCGATATCATGCAGCATCGCCAATAAAAAAACATCGTTCATCATGCCGTCCGGCAATTTCAACTCTTGCACGACTCTGGTGCAATATTTTGCAATGCGTTCAGAATGCTGCTGGGTTTCCTCGCTTTTTTCCTCCAGCATAGAAAGCAAGAGTTTAATAATATTATTTTTGTAACTGTATTTTTCCAATAATTTTTTTCGGAACATCCATTTTTGTGCTTCTCTTACCAATTCATCTGCCTGATAATCCGTCCGCTCATTGCTGCAATACCCAAACGTCACACGGCTGCCGGTATTATCCATACTTAAAGCGGCTGTTTTTTGTTTTAATAAATTCAATCGTTCTCTGGTTTCGTCAAGCGTTGTATGAGGAAGAACCAATAGAAACCCATTATCACTCCAACGAGAAACCACATCGCCCGGACGGCTGCTTTCTTGAAAGATATGCGCTACCTTTATTAACAAAGCATCCCCCGCCTGATACCCTTCGGATTCGTTTACCAACTTAAGTCCGTTTACATCTCCAAAAATAACAGAAAGAGGTTTTACCCCTTTAGAAAGAAACATTCTCATGGTAGATAAGGCAAATTGCCGGTCATATAAGCCCGTAAGCAAATCACGGGAAATTGCATCTTTCCATTTTTTTATCAACCGGTTATCCGGACAAAATTCCATTACTTCATGTTCCAGCTTTGAATACTGTCTGCCAAATTCTGTGTTCTTAAAGAAACAATCCGTCAGACCTGTAGTATCTTTCTGCAAAGCGAATGCCTGCGGCTGATAAGTCACAAGCACAATTGAGTCCGTGATAAAAAACAAATGCTGTTGATACATTTCTTTGTTCCATAATAACAGGTCATACGCTTTTCCTTCTCCGCTGTTCAATGCTTGATTCCCCAATGCTTTTAGCTGTTCAAAAAAAGAAAGCTCGGCGTTTCCAGATGAATTTCCATCAATTTCCGATACTTTTTTCTGCATTACAGCTTCTCTTTCCCACTGAATGAGCATTTCAAAGGCACTGTTGATTTCTAAAATCACATAGTCTTCGACCAATTGATTTTTATTCCAAACAACTTGACTGCAAAAACAAGCCAAGGGGTTGCGCAACACGATGTTTCGCACCATTTCACTGCTCAGTTGATTTTCTATTCCCATTTTGAGGCCCTCCCCCTGCTGATTCTAAAGTCTACAGCATGACTATATAACTGCTTTTTTAACTTTTTTTGTACCTACTTTCTATAATTATCTTCTTCCCATTCTATTTATGACATCCTTTTGCTTTATTTCAAGCTTTTTCATAAAAAATTTTCGCTTTTGTTTCGTTTTACTTTCTTTTGTCTGCCTAACAGAAAAATCTAAAAGAAATTTTTATCGAAAGTTATTCTATATGTTGGCGAAAAAATCCCTGCAGCAATATATTACTGCAGAGAAATTTTTTATTCTGAAAATCAATTTAAAAATTTGACTTATTCC
>URPG01000392.1 GCA_900549675.1 uncultured Oscillospiraceae bacterium
AACAGGGGGCACTTATGACGAACTTAAATTATAATACCTCAATACCGCAAAACACACCCCCAGCCATAGATGCTGTTGTAAAAGTGACAATTTCATCGGACGGCTTGCAGGCCTTTTTGGAAATTCAGGAACCTGAAAATGGCGGACAGGCGCCCACTCTGGCCGGTATACAGTCTGCTCTTGAGAAAGCCAATGTCACCTTTGGGGTAAAACAAGATTTAGTGCAGGATCTTGTCAGCAAACCCACTTATCATAAAAGCTTTTTAATTGCAGAAGGAACTGCTCCCGTCAACGGAAAAGACGGTTCCTATGAACTTCTATTCAATACCTCTGACCAAACGACTTATCAAGAGCGTAGCGATGGAACCATTGATTTTTATAATTTAAATTGGATTCAAAACGTATCTCAAAACGACGTTGTCTGCCGCATTACTCTGCCCACAGAAGGAAGCGCCGGTACCACAGTTACAGGAGCCGCTCTTCCCCCTGTTCCTGGGCGTCCTGTTCCCAATCTAATGGGCAAAAACACCGCTTTAAGTGAGGATGGGACAGAAATATTTGCCACCATTCAAGGTCATGTCACCATGATGGGGCAAAAAATTAATGTAAATGATACACTGATGATTCGCGGCGATGTCAATATGTCAACCGGCAATATTACAACACAAAGTAGTGTGGTAATTTCGGGCACAATTGCGCCTGGGTTCTCAGTCCACTCAGAGGGCGATGTACAAGTTGGAACAGCCGTTAGCGGCGCTAGCATTACGGCAAAGGGAAACGTAACCTTGCGCAGTGGGATTATTTCCGGCAAGGTTTCTTGTAACGGAAATTTAATCGCAAAATTTATTGAAAATTGTGAAGTCTTTACCAAAGGAAATTTAAAATCTGATTATATTCTAAACAGCAATATTACTTGTGCGGGAAATGTGCACATAGAGGGGCAAATCTCCAAAATTGTTGGAGGCTCTTGTATCGCAGGAGAAGATATCCGCTCCCGCACCATTGGTTCTTCGTCTAATATTCGGACTTATCTCGAAATCGGAACAGACCCTACCATGATTAACCGGCAGCAAGAATTGAAAAAGCAAATTCCAGAGTTGGAACATACTCTATCCAGTTTACATTCACTCATTGACTTTTTTAAACAATATGAAGCCGCCAATCGCCTGACGGAAGATAAAAGAAAACAATTTACAGACGCTGTTTACAGTTACCAAAGTTGTTCACAACAGTTGCAGGCGGCAAAAGATGAGCTTAACTCAATTATAGAGTCTATCAAAAAAAGAGGATACGGTAAAATTTATTGTACCGGCACTATTTATCCTGAAACCACGATTAAAATCGGAATGCACCGCCGTACCATTCAACAGCCTTTGGTGTACCGCTCCTTTTATTATGAAGAAGATGGAATTGCCGAGGGTACGGCGCGATAAATACTTGCTTTTATATGATTAATCCTTGTATAATAGTATACAATTCAGAATCGAGGTATATTATGAAAAATAAAAAGATCGCTTATCTATCACTGCTCTCTTTGTTTGTTGCTATCTTGCTGTTGATGAGCTTTACACCATTAGGCTATTTTAAAACTCCCGCTTTAGAAATCACTTTTTTGGTGGTTCCTGTAGCAGTCGGTGGTATTTTCTTAGGTCCTTTGGCCGGCACTGTTTTGGGCGCTGTATTTGGGTTAACCAGTTTTTTCCAGGCCTTCGGCGGTCCGTTTGGCTCTGCTCTGTTGGCGTCAAGCGTTATCGACACGTTCATCATTTGTTTCGTTCCACGCGTTTTAGTGGGATTCATCACCGGCTTTGTAGCATCAAAATTGGATAAAAACAAATTGTCAGCTTTTATTTTACCCTCTATTTTAGCCCCTATCTGTAATACGGTGTTGTTTGTTTTTGCATTGTTTGCTTGGTTTTGGAATATCCCTATCATGGTGGATATGAGAGCCGCACAAAATATTTTTACATTTTTTATCGCCTTTGTAGGGGTAAATGCCGCCGTTGAGATTGTAGTATGTGCTTTTTTGGGCACAGCCATCTCCAAGGCATTATCTAGAATAAGATTATAAATACAGAATCCTAATCATAAAAAAGATAGCCGAAAAATTCGGCTATCTTTTTTTGTGGGTAGAATAAAAACCAAAAAGATAAATTCATATTTACTCAAATTCTTTTATACATTTAATATAGGCTGTAACTGCCTATTATCAAAGGCAGCTTCAATTGTTTGCGGTAAAAGTGAGAAATCTGCCACCAT
>URPG01000393.1 GCA_900549675.1 uncultured Oscillospiraceae bacterium
CCTGCAAAGTAGAAGATATTGTTCTCAAGATTAATCGGTCCGGCATTGCCATGTGAAGTATGCCAAATATTGTTTAATCCTTCTTTGATATAGAATGTGTTGTTGTAAACCTGAGTATTTCCGGCATTTCCGGCAGGATCTAAAGGTCCCATATCTTCATTCTGGCTAATATTGTAGCGGAATGTGTTGTTTACTGACTGATAACCACAGAACATGATTGTACTTGCGGTGTTTCCGTGGCTGTAGTTGTACTGATAATTTGTGCCGTCGCCGTAGTCAGCATCCCAAGGTTGTCCGTCTCCGTTACCGTTTGAAGCGTTTAATGTACGGAAACATTCGTTGTATTGGAATACAGCATTTTTACATTTCCAAGGCCAGATACCGGCAGCAACGCGTCCTGCTCCAACACCCTGATATTGTCCGGTGGGTTCTCCGGTTACTTTATCTAAAACCGGCTGTGGTTTGGAGTAATCCGTTGTGTTGATCTGTTTGGAGCTATTTTCAGATACATTGTATTGAATCAACGGCTCATCAGCATACATAGTTGTGATTGCGTCACCACCTACATTATTTAAATAGTTGTTTTCAATAACGACGTTAGTAGCGCCGTATTTTTCCATCACTTCATCACTGAGTTCTGCTGTCTGGAATTTATCCCAGTTGTATGTATAACCAACAGCGATTCCCCAGCGATTAACAGTGTCTAACTGGCAGTTTTTAATCTGTACATCATCGTATCTTGCGATTCCTGTTTTGCTTTCATCAGTAGGTTTTTCCACGATGAAATAGATACCACCGTTTGTCATGTGTTTGTTGTATACGTTTCCATCAACATCGTGAATATACAAATCATCTAATACGATATGGTCTAACGTTCCTTTGTCTTTTGCCACTCCTGCAACCCCAGTCCTATCCATACAGTCAGCGTCATTATAGGCTTTCCCTTTTTCTGGATCATTTGCCGTATCGCGATCATTTGTGAGTTCGAGACCACTAATTTCTACATACTCTACATCCTTTAACAGGATAGAGGAGGACACATCACCGTGCCATTTGTGATTTTGATTATCAAGTGGTTTTCCATAATTCAACTTCCAAATACCTTGACCATTTGTGTTAATCTGAGGACGATTTCCTTCCCCGTATGTAGAAACTGTGATAGGTGCTTCAGCACTTCCGCTTCCTTTTAGATGAAGATATTGGTCGTTAAATACAGAACCTTTCTCTAAGAGAACCTGATCACCCGGTTTCAGTGTGAGTTCATTGATTTTGTTAAGTGTCTTGAATGGTTTGTCTTTCGATGTTCCATCGTTTTTGTCGTCGCCCTTAGCGGAACTTATGTAGTAAGTGGTTCCTTGGGTAGCTACTTCTTCCGCATGTACGGTGTATGCAGGCATCATGGTTGTGATGGTAGTGCTGGCAAGTGTGAGCGAAAGTGCTGCACTTATCCATTTCTTTTTCATAATATTACTCCTTCCTTACATGAAATTTATATATTCTTCAAGGTGAATTGGTTCATGGACTCCATGTCCCCAGACACCTGTGAATTCTCTACCCTTTGTTCGATGATAGCGTCGTATTTTTCTTCTCGCAGTTCCCGAATTACTGCGACACGTGCAGTCTCTAGATCCGCTTTTTCGGCCTCTTCTCCAAAAATCCAATCCCGGCTGTTATAATGTTCCACAATCTCTTCTTCGGTCAAATTCATCCCCTCGCGTGTCTTGTCGTTACAATACTGCTCTTTGATGGAACTCATCTCATATTGAAGATACAGATCATAAGAATATTCTTTTAAGCCGTAAATTACTTCATTATTGGCAAGTTTTTCTTTGCGAGAGTTATTTTCCTCGCCTAAACGTTTCTTTAATCCCTCATAGCTTCCGTCTTCCACATAGCTGTTTTCTTTTGCTAAATCATAGACTGCATGAATATATTTCAAAGATTGCAGTGTGTTTTCAGCTAAGATTTCATAGCCATATTTATTACCGTATTTTTTCTCCCAGAAAGTGTCGTCGTAGTCCGCATCATATTCTTTTTGAATTTGCATTTTTGTGTCATACATGACAGACTGCATACATGCGAGATATTCTTCATTGCTGATCTGCTGTTCGCCGATTTTTAAATCAAGCTGCCTTTCTTTTTGAAAGCGAACGGCAAAGAAGATAATTACAATAACGAAAGCAGCAACAATGCCAATTCCAATAAAAAAGATAGTTTTATTTCGTTTATTCATAATTATGTCTCTCCTCATCTG
>URPG01000394.1 GCA_900549675.1 uncultured Oscillospiraceae bacterium
TTTGTGGTTCTTCTCATTTTATTTTCTTTGGCATTTTATCAAAATACGATTACTGTATCCAGTATCGGTAAAATAATCGCTATTTTATTGAGTGGTTCTTTAGGCGGCATTTTAGGGGTAAATCGAAAAAGCAAAGTGAGATTCTGATACATAGACTATACTGTTGATGATTAAAAATATAACTAATATAAAAAATTTTAAAGCGTAGCCGCAATCGGCCACGCTTTAAAATTTTTGTCTTTAAGCGATTATTGTTTATCAAGATTCACAACGACGACTTTCAAACGACTCATGGCTTCGATACTGTAACGGATTCCCTGTGTACCCATCCCAGAGGATTTCACACCCAAGAAGGGGAAATGGTCAGGACCTCTCTCCGTCTTGTTATTAATGTGAACAGTACCGACTTCTAAACGATTGGCAACGTTAAAAGCAGAGTCGACATTCTTAGTAAATACAGAAGATTGTAATCCATACTCAGAACGGTTGGCGATATCAATACCTTCTTCAACTGTTTTAATTCGGATGACAGGTAAAACAGGTCCAAAGGGTTCTTCCCAAGCTAAGCGCATATCGGTTGTTACATGATCAAAAAGGGTTGGATAAATCAAATTGCCTTCTCGCTTATTGCCGCACAAAAGGGAAGCGCCTTTTTCGATTGCATCATCAATCAGTTCTTGCACAAAATCAGCAGCCTTAGTATTAATTAAAGGAGTGACCTGAACATCTTCATGAGGCATACCCGCTTTTAAAGCCAACACTCTTTCTTTTAATTTAGCGACCAATTCATCAGCAACACTTTCCATTACCAACACACGTTTGACGGCTGTACAGCGTTGGCCGGAATAACTGTAAGCCCCTGAAACGATATTGTTGGCAGTTTCTTCCAAATCAGCATCTTCTAATACAATAGCGGCATCTTTTCCGCCTAGCTCCAAAAGAAGAGGAATCATTTCAACTTGCTTTGCAATTCTTTTTCCTACAGCCGTACTGCCTGTAAAGCTGACAAAGTCTACAGCGGGGTGCTGAACAAGATAATCACCGATTTCAGAGCCTTGACCAGTTACAGTGTTCAGAACACCGTCCGGCAAACCGGCGGCACGGAATACTTCGCTCATGTACAGAGCACTGATAGAGCCTGCTGTCGGCGGCTTTAAAACTACGCTGTTGCCTGCCATTAAGGCCGGAGCTACCTTGGAAGCAGAAAGATTGACAGGGTAGTTAAAAGGAGCGATTGCCAAAACCACACCAAGCGGAACTCGTGTAACAATAGAAAATTTTCTTTTGTTAAAGCCGGGAAAACGGTCAGCACCAACGGTATCTCCTTCAATATGCTTGCCCTCATCAGCAGTAAAGCGAATAAAATCAGCAGTTCTGCGGACTTCAGATAAAGAAGAGGCAATATCTTTTGCGATTTCGACAGAAAGCACCGCAGCAATTTCTTCGGCGTTTTCATCCATAATTTCTGCTGCCCGGTGCAGGAGTTCAGCACGTGCGCTTATAGGGGTTTCAGCCCATTTGATTTGAGCACGTTTGGCCGAAGAAAAGGCTTCATCAACTTCTTCTTTTGACAAAGACTGAATAGCCCCCACCAGAGAGCCGTCAGCCGGTGCCAAAACTTGAATAGGTTTGTGGGTTTGACCCTCTTTCCACTTTCCGTCTATCAGAGAGCGGTAAATATGATTAATATGAATATTTTCAAACATTAATAAATTCCTCCTGTTACTATGTTATCGGAGATTCTTGCGAGGCACTCGCAAATTTCTTACTTCTATTGATACCATGAATGAATCATAAAATCAAGAAAAAAATGACAGACAAAACTAACTTTGGAAGATGAAACTAAAGATATCCGAGATAACCTAGTGATTCGGTGTAATTTAACAAGAAAAAAAGCTTGTAATGATCTATTTAGATTATCCTTGAAATAGCCGCAAAGCAAGTAAAAACATGAATAATGAAATATTATGCCAGAAAATCAGTGATGGCCGTCTATGTCTGTGTCTTGACAAATTAGAACCGATAATGGAGTTGGAACAGAGATATCCTTGTTTATTAATGTCAGTATTCCGCCATGTTTTTCAAAGAGAGAAAGAGAATTTGAACGTTCATTGGCGCAGACAAGGAGGTTTTTAACCATATAAAAATCGCGGGGCCAATCTCCGCCGCATGGGGTAACTCGGAATGGTTCAACAACGTAGTTTTCTTTTACAGCAAAAGTGGTAATGGAATTGTCTCCACGATTGGA
>URPG01000395.1 GCA_900549675.1 uncultured Oscillospiraceae bacterium
ACTTAAAAATTGAAACTTGCTGTTTTGTTTTTATAAAACAGCAAGTTTTTATACGATTATTTTAAAATTATTCCATAATCCTTGCTTTTTATATTGACTTTTTTCGTATTTTCTCTTATTATGAATTTATTAATATATTTACTAACTAGGAGGTCCCCATGAACACAATTCAATTGACAGATGTAAAAATTCAAAACAAATTTTGGAAAGAATATTTACATCTTGTGAAAGATGTTGTCATTCCTTATCAATATGGTGCGTTAAATGATTTCATTCCAGATATTGAACCCAGTCATTCCGTTAAAAATTTTAAAATTGCCTGCAAAGAAGAAACCGGAGAATTTTCAGGTTTTGTTTTTCAAGACAGCGACCTTTATAAGTGGATAGAAGCTGTTGGTTACAGCCTTAGTACCAACCCAGACCCTGATTTAGAAAAAAAAGCGGATGAAACCATCGATTATATTGCCAAGGCACAACAGCCAGACGGCTATGTGAATACGTATTATATTATCAATGGCCTTGAAAAACGTTTTACTAATTTAGTGGATTGTCATGAACTTTATTGTCTGGGTCATATGATTGAAGCCGCTGTTGCTTATTATATTGGTACCGGCAAAAGAAAACTGCTCGATGTGGCTTGTCGTTTTGTTGAGTTAATCGATTCACTTTTCGGAGAGGAAGAAGGTAAATTAAAAGGCTATCCCGGTCATCAGGAAATTGAATTGGCTTTGGTACGTCTTTATGAAATCACCAAAGATAAAAAGCATTTGGATTTGGCGGCTTTCTTTATCAATCAACGTGGTCAAGAACCAAACTACTTCTTTGAAGAATGGGAAAAAAGAGGTAAAACCAGACATTGGGACCCCGCCGGCGGAAAGCCGAATCTGGAATACTGTCAAGCGCATAAGCCTGTCAGAGAACAAACAGAAGCCATTGGTCATGCGGTACGTGCTGTTTATATGTATACGGGCATGGCTAAAGTCGCTCAACACACAAAAGATGAAAGTCTATTAAAAGCATGCAAAACACTTTGGAAAAATATTGTACAAAAACAGCTTTATATCACTGGCGGTATCGGTCAAACGTCCTTGGGAGAGGCCTTTACCTTTGATTACGATTTACCAAATGATACCGTTTATGCAGAAACCTGTGCCTCTATTGGTTTAATTTTCTTTGCAAAAGCAATGTTGGACCAAGAGATTCGAAGTGAATATGCAGATGTAATGGAACGTGCCCTTTACAATACTGTTCTTGCGGGAATGTCACAGGACGGCCAACACTTCTTCTATGTAAATCCCTTGGAAGTTTGGCCTGAGGCAAGCCATAAATCTGAAATTCGTAAACATGTGCGCCCTGTACGTCCGGGCTGGTTCCCCTGTTCTTGTTGTCCTCCCAATGTCACCCGACTTCTTGCTTCTTTGGGTCAATATGTGTATACACAAACCGAAGACGGTGCTTATGTACATCTCTATATCGGCGGTAAAGTGGACTTGCAAACAGACCACGGAAAAGTTACTATTAAGCAGGAAAATAATTACCCTTGGGATGGAGATATACAATTTACCGTACATACAGAAGCAGATTCGCCCTTTTCACTGTATCTGCGTATGCCTTCATGGTGCGATAACCCTTCTGTCACCGTAAACGGCAAGGCCGTTTCTATGGATTCTTTACAAAATGGTTATCTCTGCATTTCACGCAGTTGGTCAAAGGATGACGTCGTTCTTGTTTCTTTCCCCATGCAGCCTAAGATTATGCATTCTCATTCTTTGGTACGTGCCAATGTCGGTAAAGTAGCTGTACAATATGGACCTATTGTATACTGTGCAGAAGAAGCCGATAACGGAGCCAATATTAATGCTCTGCGCATCGATACAAAATCCGAGCTTAAAACCGTATGGGATCCGTCTTTCTTTGGTGGTGCCGTTTTGATTGACGCACAGGGCCTAAGAGAGAACAACAAATCCGAGGATTTATACTCTGATTCACCTCTTACCGAAACACCGGTTACACTGCGCCTGATTCCTTATTATCTATGGAGCAACCGCACAGAAGGTGAGATGAGCGTTTGGCTTAGAAGTTAACACGATTTAAATTATTAAAAAAGCTTACAGGAAAAGATGATTTTTCTGTAAGCTTTTTTTCATCAAACAATTTATTATTTTTCACACTATTTTCACATCATTGGGTCATACTATAAACATCATAAAACCAATTCATACACATAGA
>URPG01000396.1 GCA_900549675.1 uncultured Oscillospiraceae bacterium
GATTGTGGACAAACCCGCCATTCAGTACATCGTTGAAGAGGCAGTTGCCTCCGGTATTGAAGAAATTTTAATTATCACCAACCGAGGTAAATCGATTATTGAAGACCATTTCGACTACGCCCCCGAGCTGGAAATGAATTTGGAAAAAAATCCAGCTAAAAAAGCATTGTTGGACGAATCTGTCAAAACAGCCCAGCTTGCCAATATTTATTATATTCGTCAAAAAGAAACCAAAGGATTGGGTCACGCCATCTATTGTGCCAAAGAATTCATCGGCAACGAGCCCTTTGCCGTTCTTTACGGCGATGACGTTATCATGGGTGACAACCCTGTCTGTTCACAGCTTATCCATGCGTATGAACAATTCGGCAGGGGTGCCGTAGGCGTTAAAGAAGTGAGTGCTGAAGCTGTACAGCAGTATTCCTCTTTAAAAGTTTCTCCTTTAGAGAGCAATTTATATCATTGCACCGATATGATTGAAAAACCTGCTCCTGGTCAAGAGTTTTCACTTTTTTCTATCTTAGGACGTTGTGTTCTCCCGCCTGAAATTTTTGACATTTTAGCACAGACAAAACCCGGTGCCGGCGGAGAAATTCAGCTTACAGACGCTATGAAAGAACTGGCCCGCACCACAGGAATGACGGCTGTCGATTTTGAGGGAATTCGCTATGATATGGGAAATAAACTCGGCATTATGCAGGCCAATGTTGAAACGGCTCTCAAGCATCCGCAAATCGGCGAAGATTTTCGCCAATACCTCAAGAATCTTGCTAAATCTTTATAATTAAGCTAAAAAAGTCAAGTTTTCTGTAACAGATAGCTTGACTTCATTTATGATTATGGTATAATATAGTTTGTGATTTTTCGTTTAGAGATTTCATCCTTGCTCCAAAACAAACGAAATTTTTGGGGCCAAATGACCAGAAGGAGGTGCAATACAATGCCAGAAGGAATCAACCAGTACGAAACCGTTATCATTCTTTCCGCTAAACTGGGTGAAGAAGGTAACAATGCTTTGGTAGAGAAATTTAAAGAACGCATTGCCGAGCACGGAACAATTGAAAGCGTGGACAACTGGGGCAAAAGAAGACTTGCTTATCCAATTAACAAGGAAAATGAAGGCTTTTATACCTTAATTAACTTCTCCAGTACACCCGATTTCACTGCCGAGCTTGACAGAAGATACCAAATTGCAGACGGTGTTCTCCGTTCTCTTATTATCAAAAAAGAAGTTAAAAAAGCCAATGCCAAAGCCCGCAAGGCTCAGAAAAAAGACGAAAAAAGCGTTGATGTAGAGGCGATTGCCGCAGAAGCAAACAACGTTGTAAAAGCTGATGCCGAAAACGCATAAGCTAAGTAAGTTTGCCGTATGAAAGAGGTGTTTGTATGCTGAATGTTGCCGTTATTATGGGTAGATTGGTGGCCGACCCTGAGCTAAGACATACCCCCAATGATATTGCTGTAACCACTTTTACATTAGCGGTTGACCGCGGTTATGTAAAAGCCGGTGCTGAAAAACAAACCGATTTTATCGATGTTGTTGCATGGAGAAATACGGCTGAGTTTGTTTGCAAGTATTTTCAAAAAGGCCGTATGATGGCAGTTCACGGCTCTATCCAAACAAGAACCTATACAGATAAAGAGGGAAACAAACGCAAAGCATTTGAGATTGTTGCAACTGATGTCAATTTTGCTGATTCCAAGCGAGATTCATCTAGCGGAAACGATTTTACACCTCAACCATCAACACCGGCATTTAGTGAGCCGGCTTCTGCTTATTCCAGCGGGAGCAATGAAGATTTTGAAGAAATTCAAGGTGATGATGATCTCCCCTTCTAATTTCTTCTTAAAAAGTTAAAAAAGGAGGCTTTTAGGCTATGGCAGATAGAGAAAGACCCGAAAGAGGCGAATACCGTAAGGGCGGCCCTCGCAGAGGTCGTAGAAAAGTTTGTAATTTCTGCGTTGATAAGGCAGATTATATCGATTATAAAGATATTGCCAAATTGCGCCGTTTTATCTCTGAAAGAGGAAAGATTCTTCCTAGAAGAGTAACCGGAACTTGTGCTTATCATCAGCGCGCTTTGACAATTGCAATTAAACGTGCTCGTCACATTGCATTGTTGCCTTACACGAGTGACTGATTTAGTATCAAACTTTAAAAAGGATTTTCCTACGGGAAAATCCTTTTTTCTATCTCTGTCATATCGTTTACCATTAGCTTT
>URPG01000397.1 GCA_900549675.1 uncultured Oscillospiraceae bacterium
TCTGTCATTAAAGGTATAGGAATACTTGAAAGTATAAAAATTTGGTTCTAAAAATGCAGAAACAAGAAAAGTTTCCCCTTTGTTAGGACAATTTTCAAGTATAGTTCGTAAAATGAACATAAAATTTGCCATGTTTTGCTTTAATGCATCGCGGTAAACAGTAGGCACTTTGTCAGGATTAGCAGAATAATTTGCTTTTATAAATTCCCAGATTAACCTTGATTGCCATGACATGGGATATATGCCGGTTCTTTGTTCTGTTTCGATAATGCTTTCAATATCTATGATTTGTAAGCGGTCACGTTTTGAAGAATTATCTCCCGTAGACATAGGCTGCAGGTAGCGTGGGTCGTGGACAAAGCCCAAAGAAATTGGGCCAATATGGTCAGCGGATATACCATTAAAGAAGCTGCTTCCCATGAACTGATTTGCTGCATGAATGTTTCCGTCGCTCCAATATTCATACGCACGTCTGTCCTTGGTATAAGATTTAAGGTTTTCCTTTGAACGACCTTTATCCTGAACAGATCTACAACAGCGATTATATGTATGGAACCCGTCATAACGATCAGGAAAGTTCGACATAGCTCCTGGCCCCAGGTATTTTTTATCACCCTTACGGCAGGCATGCTCTAATGCAGCTATAATTTCATGCTTTTCGGAATTTTGTGCATCTAAATTCAGCTTTCCTTTATTAATCAGAAAAGCTGCAATATCATTTTTGCGAATACCCTGGTTGATGAGTTCATCCCAGATATCGCTGATATGGTCACAGTCAGAAAAACTCGTACCAAATTTTTGGTTTAAGGCTTTGAGAAAATTTGCGTTCGGGTAGTGGTAGTAAAGGGACATCTTTTTACCACAAATTTGGCATACCTTCCATTTAGTCGGGTGAATTTTAAGCATTACATCAGCATACATTCCTGGATAGGTTTCCTCTGTTTTTGTGAGGCCTAATTCCTGGGCTTTTTGAATGCACCAGTGAATTCTTTTTTGACCTGTTTCTGATTTTGCAGTTGCTATCCAGGTGTATGAACCATCAGCTTTCTTTTTGATTGGTAATCCTTTGTAATTTGGGTGATTTACGATTTCTTCCATATATTTGAGAAATTGTGGATGCCATTGTTTTTCATCTTGCGCCATAATAGAACCTCCTGATTGTGTAGGTAGAGTTCGGCTTTTGTCAGCCGAAATTTAATGCATAATAATAGGGAAACAAGGTTTTTGTCTTATTATATCAAACGGCAGTCAGAAAATCTATATGTTCGTTCCCAATTATATCCATAAAGCATTTTCTTACTTTTTGTTTGGAGATTTTCAACAAAGTAATCCTTCACCCTAACATGGTGCATCGGATGGAAGGGACTCGACTACACTGCTAACCTGTAATGATAATCTTGCCTTTTGCTTCCACATCATCCAGAATCACTTCTCCCACATCCGGTACTGTGATTACTCCGGTCAGAGGGTTTTTAATACTGTCAACTTTAGTGATGATAGTTGCTTCTACTTGTGATTTTTCAAAAGCTAAATCCGTTTCAACCATCTCACAATCAACCAGTTTCAGATTTTTACAATAGCAGAAAGGCTGTGTTCCAATGATCTTACAGTTAATCAAAATAAGATTATTAGAATACCATGCCAGATATTCTCCTTTTATGGTGCTGTTTCGAATCGTAATGTTTTCTCCATGCCAAAATGCATCTTTAGTATCAAATACACAATTATCAAACTGGGCATTTTTAATGTATTGGAATGAATATTTTCCTTGAAAATGTACCCTACGGAATATTAAGTTTTCTGAACGCATCATAAAATATTCGCTGATTGCAGTGGTATCTTCCATACAAATTTTCTGAACAGACCATCCGAATTCTGAAGAAATAATATCGCAATTTTGAATAGTCACATCACTACATTCTCGAAACGCTTTGATTCCATGGAGCTTGCTGTCTGTTACTATCACATGATTGGAATACCACAATGCTGCTCGGCAATTTACTGTCATTTCTGAATGACTAATAGTAAGTCCGCAATCATGCCAAAATGGATATCGGAGATTGAAAAGGCAGTGCTTTGCTTCAATTTGGTTGCATTCTTTAAATGCACTTTCGCCATCTGCCGGTCCATCAAAGTAACAATTTTTTACCAAAAGCCCATTACTCCCATAAAGAGCACGTTCCTCGTCAAATTTTTGATTTTCTATTATTTTCAA
>URPG01000398.1 GCA_900549675.1 uncultured Oscillospiraceae bacterium
GCAAATCAAAATACACAGTCTTACAGCCGCCAATATCAATCAGAGGAAGAAAAAAGAAGAGAAAGAAAGGCTCATAAAAAACGAAATAAAATAAAAGCCGGAAAAAATAAAAGAGTATTTAAAATAGTTTGGCTTGCTATGGTTATCCTCTGTTCATTGACACTGGCCGGCTATTTGAAAGATGGTGCGTTTGACTTTTTAGCAGCCAGCCGCCAAACAAGACAAGAAATCGTAGAAATTGAAATTCCGGAGCAAATATCCATTAGTAATTTAGCAAAAATTTTAAAAGAAAATAAGATTATTGATAAAGAAGAATTTTTCAAGCTTTATTTCAACTTAACAGCAAAAGATGACTTGGAATATGTGAAAGCCGGGAAGCATGCGATTGCCGCCAATATGGATTATCAAGAAATTATTGATAATTTACTTTCAGGTGACGCTGCAGAGGTTGTAAAAATTACGGTGGTTGAGGGAGATAATGTACTGGATATTGCCAATCTTTTGGAAGAAAACGAAGTTTGTTCCGCAGAAGATTTCTTGAAAGAAGTGAATCTCTCTACGTATCAAAACAACTCTTATCCGCAGATTAAAGAATTGACCAATACAACAGAGCGTTACTATCTTTTAGAAGGGTATTTATATCCGGACACCCATTTTTTCTATAAAGATTCTAAACCCAGTACAGTAGTAGAAACACTATTAGGAAACTTTGAAATTAAAACGAAATTTTTAGATGATCTTTTTGCTGAATCAGAATATACAAAAGATGAAATTATGACACTGGCATCCATCATTCAAAAAGAGGCAGCGAATGTGACCGATATGTATAATATTTCGGCAATACTTCACAACCGTTTGAAAAATGGCGCGGCCAATGATGTGCCCATGCTGCAGTGCGACTCGACCATTTACTATCCTTATCACACCAAAAAAGATTTGCCGGAGCACTTAGCCAAACAAAAATATGAAAGTAAATACAGCACTTATAGTATTGAGGGCTTGCCGGCCGGTGCAATTTGTAATCCGGGCATTGATGCCATTAAAGCGGCACTTATGCCTTCTGAAGAATATAGTGATTATCTGTATTTCTGCCATTCTAAGGACGGAACAGCCTATTATGCGCGAACAGCAGATGAGCATATCGAAAATGAACGTTTAGCCGGACTAAGAGAATAAAATAAATGCAAGCACTCTTTGCGAGGCAGAGAGTGCTTTTGGTATAAGCACAATGATATGAGCAGATGAATGAGGAGAATCAAATGGAATTATTAAAAAAACCAGAGGTTTTATCACCCGCAGGAGATATGGAAAGGCTTTATGCTGCCATTCAGTATGGAGCCAATGCGGTATATTTGGCAGGTAAAATGTTCGGTATGCGGGCAGCACCGATGAATTTTACCGAAGAAGAATTAATAAGAGCAGTGGCTTTTGCCCACGAAAAAAACGTCAAAATTTATGTCACATGCAACACAGTTCCCCATAACGAAGAAATGAAATATCTGCCTGCCTATTTGGAAATGATTGAGAAATCAGGAGCAGACGCAGTGATTGTATCCGATTTAGGGGTGCTTTCTATGGCTAAAAAATATGCTCCTAACACAGAAATCCATATTTCTACGCAAGCGGGGGTTACAAACTATCACACTGCTCAAGTTCTATATGATATGGGAGCAAAAAGAGTGGTTTTGGCCAGAGAGGTGCCGTTAAAAGATATTGCGGAAATAAGTAAAAATGTACCGGAGGATCTTGACATTGAGGCATTTGTACACGGAGCAATGTGTATGTCTTTTTCAGGCAGATGTTTAATTTCAAATTATATGAACGGGAGGGATGCCAACCGTGGCGCTTGTTCTCAACCTTGCCGCTGGGAATATTATGTAACAGAAAAACAGCGTCCGAATCAGCATTTTACTTTACAAGAGGATGAACGGGGCAGTTTTTTGTTTAATTCTAAAGATATGTGTTTAATTGAGCATATTCCGGAATTGGTACAAGCCGGCATTACAAGCCTGAAAATTGAAGGTCGCGCTAAGTCTGCCTATTATGTCGCGTCTGTAACCTCTGCTTACCGTAGGGCGGTAGATTTTTTTATGGAGAATCCAACTGCAAAATTGCCACAGGACATTTTAGAAGAAACTGATAAAATCAGTCACCGAGAATATTCAAAGGGT
>URPG01000399.1 GCA_900549675.1 uncultured Oscillospiraceae bacterium
ATACCCTCCGAATATCCATTTTTAACGGCAAACGGCGGTTGTGATTATTTATTTCTAAACCGCTATTTAACCGATATGTACTACATTACCGTTAACAACGGTTTTATATTTACTGTGATATAATTGAAAGTTACCACAATAAAAGAGAGAGCCGACAACTGTGATTTCACTCACGGTTATCAGCTCTGCGTCTTAGCGTCTGGCTCTTTGATAACTGACATATTGAATTGCTGAATATTAATTAAAGTTACCTGTTTACACTTTGGACAAAACAGTGGGAAATTCTTTAATTCTGAGTCACTCCGAATTTTTAACCTTGTCTTATTTTTACAGACAGGACATATTATCCATTCCATTTCGTTTGAATCCATAGTAGTCACCCCAATATATACCAGTAATCAATGCAATTACTTCTCTGCTCTAATTATCATCGTTCCGCAGTTCTCATAAAGAACTCTTACATCTTTGAAGCCCGCCTTTTTTATCAAATCCATTTGATGTTCAAGCGTCAGAGGAATATCAATATGTACAAATACATCATCTGGTATATTATTTTCTTTACGCCTATATTCATACTGTTCAAGACAAATGGCTTCTTCTTCATTACAGCAAGCAATATAATCGCACTCAATATAACACCCACCTGGCTTAATAGCTTGAAAAAGTTTTTCATATATTTTTTGCTTTTTCTTATATTTAAAGTGGTGGAGAGTTTCAAATGACAGGGCTGCGTCATATTGTTCTATTCCAAAAGGGTATTCAAAATAATCAGCTAAAATCAGTTCAATCCCTTTGTTTTTATACTTATCTTTTAGTTTTTTTAGCATGTTTTCCGATAAATCAATTCCGGTCACGCTCACATGGGGAAATCGCTGATAAATTGCTTCAAGTTCTAAACCTGTTCCACACCCAATATCAAGCAAAGTATTAAGTTCACTATTGAAATAGTCTGCTATATGGGCATATTCTTTTGCCCAGCGTTCAAGGTGAACATTTTCGTAGATACCTAACCGATTAGTAAAGAAATCTGTCATTTCTTCAATAGGGGCATTTCTTTCTTGCCTTAACCAATTTTTTAGTTCAGTCATATACTGTTCGATTTCTTCCTGTGTCCTAATTTTACTTTCCAACATTATAATCTCAACCTTTCATTTGTTATTTTCTGATATGTCAATCGAAAATTGCTTAAAAGCATTATCAATTATTCTCGATTTACGTTCTGTAATCATGGTTTTGAGGAACTGTTTATGCGTATCTGAGATATAAGGCGTTGAGTCGATAATGCTATTAATAATCTGCATATTAACTCTGGAACCAATGTTTTTTAAAGCTTTTAAACAGGCTTCATTCTTAGTTTCTAACAAAAAATCAGCATAATTTATCTTCTTCCCATTTTGTTGAATGGCTGATGTAGGGAAGACATAGATCCTTTCCTCAATCTCCTTTTGGTCATTTAAAACCATTTTCATGCCGTTTTCTTCTATTTGAGGATACAAACAAGAACCGCAATCGAACACGGGAGCAATCTTAACTGCTCCTGTGTGTTGATTAATCAGAAATCCCCAGTTTCCATTATGACGGTCAAAGTTTCCTAATAAAGCGTCTCCTACAAACATATTCCAAAAGAAATCTTCAAGCGCAATGGGGGAAAGGATCTGCTGCTCCTGAATGGTATTCAGAATATCCGAAAGTTCTGTACCATAACCATTTTGTTCGCTGTTTATAATTGTATTTTTTAGATGTGCAAACTCTTTCAGCTCAAAGCCATTACCTGTGAAATCTTTACAAGCTACCACAATCTTATCTTTGTAAGTACCTAGAATCGTTTTTTGTGTGCTCATGCCTAAGCTTTCAAAAATATGACAAGCAACATATTCACTGATACAGCTATTAAAATAACTGGTAGCTGCCCTTGCTTTTGCTTTGGGAGGAAACTTTAGCATATAATCTTCATCTTGATATTTTATGCTGATTTTATTTCCGTTTGCTCCACCGAACATCTTTAATCTGTTTGTAGGACAGTTGGTAAAATCTACAATCATACTCACACCTCCCAATCTAAATATTTTTCACGCAAATAATTGGCTTGTTCTTCTGTGATTTGATTCCCATAAAAAGCAGAATTAATGGACCCTTGCACTTCATTATATAAGCAATCT
>URPG01000400.1 GCA_900549675.1 uncultured Oscillospiraceae bacterium
TGACAAAAGTTAGAAATGGTGTTAGTATCGCATTAACTTAATAGTTTAGAACTAACTTTAATAATTAAGTTTTTTCTAAACTAAATATGTAAAATAGAATTGAGGGTAAAAAGATGAAAAAACTATTGACCAAAGTCTTATCTTGTTCATTGGCTGCAGTAGTTACTGTATCTGCTTTATCAGCTTGTGGTAATGGCAGCGGAAATCCATCCGGTTCCGGCACTGACGGCAAAACAGATGACGGTTCTAAAAAAACACTGTCTGTCAGCGTATTCGCACAGGAACATGAACAAGCCATTTACAAAGAAGTATTAAAGAAATTTGAAGAAGAGAATAATGTAAAGGTTGATTTAAAAGTTTCCGGTGACCAATATTGGCCTGAATTGGAATCTGCCTTAACATCTAATTCTGCTCCGGATGTGTTTTTCTTAGGTGTATCTGATGTAAGAAAGCGTGTTTGGACCGATAAAGTCATTCCGTTAGATGATTTAATCAATACAGAAGATTTATCTGATGTTTGGCCTGAAGCTTTGAATCTTTATAAGTATGACAGTGAAACAGATGTTATCGGTGAAGGCAAGCTTTATGCTCTTCCAAAAGACTTTTCAGCTGTTTCCATGGCTGTAAATAAAGCTATTATTGAAAAAAGAAGACCCGAAATTGAGGCATTGGTGAAAGACGGAACCCTGCCATTTTTCCCGGAGGCCGATGAAAAAGGTAATCTTCCTGTCTATACTTTCACAGAGTTTGCAACACTCTGTAAAACCTTGACTTTTGAAGATCCCACTTTGCCGGAAACAGCCGGCTCAACACAAGTTTACGGTACACATCTCTGGGAGGACTTCACCTTGCAGCCGTTTATTTGGGGTGCAGGCGGTGATTATTTAAACGAAGACCACACCAAGGTTCTTTTTGATTCTCCTGAGTTTATTGAAGGCTATGAAGGTTTCATGAAAATTGTAGAAATGGGCGGTTCAGGTCTTTCTACCGATGAAACCACCGGTTATTTGAAATTTCTTGCCGGCCGTACAGCATACTTCCCCTGCGGAACGTGGGATGTGGGTGCTTTCCAAGCCATCGAAACAGATGAGGCAGTTAACCCCGGCAAAGAATGGTTTGATTTCGATTTAGCACCATGGCCCATCAGTGATAAATATGCAGATCTTTCCATTGAAGAAAGACAAGATAAATGGTTTGGCCGAATTGACTCTGTTGGTTTTGCTATTTCCACACAATGTAAAGAAAAAGAATTAGCAGCAAAATTAGTAGCGATGTTCAGTGCAGACGAAGAAGTCCAGCGTTTCTTAAGTGAAAAAGGAAGCCAGCTGCCCAACCTAATGTCCATTGCAAAAGAAGAATATCTGAAAGATGATAAATATTATCCGGAAACCCGCCAAGTTTTCATCAACATGCTTTCCGGACAAAACGGAAAAAGAATCCCCACTACATATACATTTGATGGTATGTGGCATACAGATGCTTTCATCAGCGGTGTAGACAGTGTCTGGAGCTATTATGAGGGTACAGATAAAGGTGTTCCTCCTATGAGCGTTAAAGACTATGTGACAAGCATACAAGCTAATGCACAGGAAATGCTGGATCAATCCGTTCAATCTGCAAATGATCTTAATCCTAATGGTTAACAGATAAACTGTGCCAACTTGTTCACCGGGCTAGGTATCAAGACTTAGTCCGGTTTGAACAATGTTAGGTTCGCTTCACGAAAGGATTTATAGTGTATGAAGACGAAAACAAAAAATAAGGGGTTGTCGGTACGAGCAGTTGACAATTTATGGGGATATGCTTTTGTCATTATACCCATTATTTCTGCACTTGTATTTGTAATCTATCCGTTTATCATGTCGCTCTATGCAAGTTTTACTTCTTGGCCTTTAGGTCAGCCGATTAATTTAGCTAAGGTTGTTGGCTTAAGAAATTATAAAGAAATGTTTAAATCTGACCTTTTTTGGAAAAGTTTGTATAATACCTTCTTCTATATGCTTGGAATTCCGATTGGTATGGCGATTTCACTTTTTTTAGCCAATATGATGAATCGAAATCTTCAATCAGATAAAATATTTCGTGTTATTTATTATACACCTGTCATCACAAGCACCGTGGCTGTTAGTTTTGTTTTCCAAAGAATGTTTATGACAGA
>URPG01000401.1 GCA_900549675.1 uncultured Oscillospiraceae bacterium
CAGCCACTATCTGCCATTTGTCTTAAGTATTTTTGAATTTCATAGCTGGCAGGCGTTGTATTCTCTGTCGGTATAACTTCGTCCCCTATACGGACACCTATTGTGCCAATTGTGCCTGTTTTATCACCGTTTTCCTCCAATATGGAGCGAATCATTTCGGCTGTTGTGGTTTTTCCCTTTGTTCCCGTAATGCCTATCACCGTAATATCATGGTCGGCAGGATTTCCAAAAAAGGCCGCACTCATTATTGCTAAAGCCTTTCGCGTATCTTCAACATAATAAACGGGAATATCAACCTCTATAGGCTCCTCTGCTATAATGGCCACAGCGCCTCTTTCTTGGGCTGATTTGGCATATCGGTGCCCATCTGTGGCGGCGCCTTTCAAGCAGACAAAGAGCGAGCCTGGAATGGCCTGACGAGAATCATAAACAATATCACTGATTTCTATCTCCTGTCCTTTATTTGGAATTTTCATTGATTCCAGAAGTAACGTCAGCCTCATACTGTTCTCCTCTTTTCAATTTATTCTACGGATTATTTTACAAAATAATGTCTATGGCATTATACGATATAAATTCATTTTCCATCACTTTTTATATCGATTTCTCTCCCGAAGAGATATCCCGCCATTTTTCGGTTTGATTGACACGTTCCACCGTAAAGCCTTCCGTCCCTTTCCAATGAATGACAGAATGATAAAACTCGCTCATTGCCTTAATTAAGCTGAGCGTATCACTTGTACCCGTGCTTTCATACGGTGAATGCATACTGAGCTGAGGTGCCCCGATATCTACGGTATGCATTGAAACATGGGAGGTAGAGATATTTCCTAATGTTGAACCGCCTGACACATCCGAACGGTTAAAAAATTGCTGAACAGGAACATTTGCTTTCTCGCAAAGCGTACGGAAAACCCCCGCTGAGATTAAATCTGTTGCATATCTGGCATTGATTTTTAACAGCGGTCCTCCCCCAAGATAGCAAGGGTTCGTTGGATCTCCTTTTTCAGGATAAAGCGGATGCATAGCATGACCGTTGTCCGCAGAAAGCATAAAACTACCGGCTATCGCCGCCGCCTGTTCCTCCGGAGTTTTATCAGAGGCATACGCAATTCTTGCCAGCAAAGAAGATAACAAATCTGAATCTGCCCCTCTTCTGGTCATACTGCCGATTTCTTCGTTATCAAAAATCATAAAGACGTTTACATTGAGCGAATTTTTTGCCATTTTAAAGGCTTGCAACGCCGCATACACACACTGTAAATCATCTAATTTCGGAGAAGCCGCAAATTCTTCCTTTTCACCATATAGTGTTGGCTGTTCTGCATTATATAAATACAACTCATGTGCTAAAATATTTTCTTTTTGCACACCTAATTTTTCTGCCAGCAGTGCTTTAAAGTTTGCCTTACCACCCCCAAATAATGGAAGCATTTGTGTTTGGGGGTTCCATTTGAATCCATTATTAATGTCCCTATTCTGGTGAATGGCCAAAGAAGGAATTAAAAAACGTTTCTCCTGCAAATTCACTAGAGAGGTTCTGATGAAATGATCCTCTTTTACCATGACCAAGCCTGCCATACTTAAAGGTCTGTCTAGCCATAAGTGCAAAGGCATACCGCCATAAATCTCTGTATTCAGCGTGGTATATTGTCCTTGTATATGCTGTTCCGGTGATTCTTTTACGCGAAAACAAGGAGAGTCCCCATGGGGTGCAATCACTGAATAACTTTGATACGTCTTACCCGGATACGTAAATGCAACCAAACTGCGTTTTCCACGTACAAAATAGTACTTTCCACCTGGTTTTAGTGTCCACACTTCTGTTTCAAACAGTTCTTCAAAGCCTTTTTCTTGCAGTTCTTTTACTGCTGTTTCCACTGCATGCGCAGGGGAAGGTGACGCTTGAATAAACTTAAACAAAGATTGTGTAACTTTTTTTTCCATACGATATCCTCATTTCTATAGGATTGCCCATATCATGTTTTCTTATTTGATTAAACTTTATAAATTAAAATTATAGTACAACTCTCAATAGATGAATCTTTATTATGATTTGATTTTCCCATTCTGTTTTTATTTATCCAATTGATTAACATATACTGATTCAAACAATCTCTTACCTTACCTATTTTTCTTTGTTAAAATTA
>URPG01000402.1 GCA_900549675.1 uncultured Oscillospiraceae bacterium
TTATATCCGACTTTTGAGGGTTTGTGTGGTTCTCCCAAAACAATCCTGTTTTCTTTGATTTATTGGTTTGCTCTCTTTTACATAAAGCCTCATAGATATCCGTGAATTTTTCACTCTCAAGCGGCAGAAACGGATAAATGCTAATTGCAATTTCCATATTATTGGTTATAAAATCATAAAAATCTTCTATCTTTTGTTTGTAAAAACAGTTATTTATTTTATCTTTTTGAACCGCAAGCAAAATCCAATATTGATTTTCACCAAAAGCAGCTACCGTTGCTTTTCCATTTTCTGTTTCAAACAGTTCTTCAATAACATTACTAAAAACTAAGCTGATTAAACTTTCGTCTAGATTTTCTTCTTTCTGTCCATCTAAAAAAAGTTGTACTAACAGAGATAAAAGGATGGCGTTTTCTTTCTCCATTTGAAAAAGTGAGGGGAAATTTTCAAAAAGTTGATTTGCTGCCTCTTTTTTACCCCTATTCACTTTGATTAACAGACTTTCTAAAATGTTATTTTTTTGTTTTTGTACTAGTTCATTGACAGTTTCTAATTGTTTAAGCTTATTTTTCTTTTTTACTCGTTCTGAGACTTTTACAAGCACTCGCTCTATATCTATATTTCTGGCCGGTTGTAAAATATAATCGAACCCGCCTAACTGAATCGCTTTATGTGCATATTCAAATTCGGCATGAGAGGTTAAAAAGATGCCTTCCATTTCCGGTTTTTCTTCTCTTACCCATTGAAAAAGTGAAAGACCGCTTTCTCCCGGCATTTCGATGTCAGTCACCAGAATATCCACAGCAAAGTTACGCAAAATCATTTTTGCTTCTTTTGCACTATAGGCTGTATAGATTTTATCTACAGATATTTTCTCCCAATCAATTCCCTTTTTTAAACTTTCAATTACAGCATATTGATCATCGACTAGCAAAACCTTCATCTTCTTACCTCCTTTGGAATAATCAATTCACTGACAGCACCGTCTTGATTAGTAAAACTGTATTCTGCCTTTTCTCCATAAAGCAACCGCAGGCGCCGTTTAATATTGTTAATCCCAATATTTTGATTACCTTTTACACATTCAGCATTGATTTCTTGTAGAACTGCCGGCGAATATCCTTGCCCATTGTCAGAAATAATTAAATCTATAAAATGTTCTTGTGCAGCACAAAGCAAAACAGCTTGTACCTTTAACAGCAAAGGAGAAAAACGACTTTGTGTATTGACGTATTTTATGCTGTTTTCCACAAATGTTTGTATACATAATACCGGCACCTTCCAATTTTCAACACTTGGATCGATGTCAAATTCACAGCTAATATTTCTATCGCTCATTTCCTTTTGTAATTGAATAAAATTTTTTACGAATTCGATTTCTTCTGACAACGGAACAATCTCTCTTTCTCCCTGCATTAAATACCGCATATGTAAAGACAACTTTAGAATTAATTCCTGCATTTTTTCAGATTCGGCATTTTCACTGAGGACATTTAGAGTTTTCAATGCGTTTAAAAAGAAATGAGGAGCAATTTGTAGCTGAAGGTACTGCATCTGTGCCTTTTGTTTTTCTATGATTTCTTCATATACCAGCAGTTTTTGTTCCTCCAATTGTTTAACCATAGAACCAAGGGTTTCATTTACATCCTTGAGTTCTTTAAAACGAATTTCTAAAATGGGAACATCATGCAATTCACCAACACGAATTTGGTTCATGATATTCGTCAGTTCGCGCAGCGGATAAACCAATTGTTTTTTAATATATCGATATAGCACCGCCACCGCTAAAGCAGAACCAAACGTCAAACACAAAAGAAATACCTGCTGCAAATTCATGATATTCCACAAATTATAATCTGTAACCATGAAAACCCATAGTCCGGTTTTTTCAATTCGTTCCGCATAAACATAATAGTTGCCAATCTTTTTAGAAAATGATTTTAGTGCCTGATTAATCTCTAACTTTAAATTTAGCTGAGAAGCAAATTCTTTTCCTTGTAAAACAATTCCGTCATTAATAAATACCATTTCTATCTTTTTATCCATTTCACTTTGCAACTGCCGTTTAACATCCGCAAGATTATGTACCGCTGAAATAGCCGCATTATTTTTACGGCTGGATATCAGCAAAAAAACATCATCTT
>URPG01000403.1 GCA_900549675.1 uncultured Oscillospiraceae bacterium
TTTAATGTCATATGATAATCTCCGGCGGCAATTAATATTTGTCCAGGTTTCACCCTATCGAAATCTTTTGCCTCTTTCACACTCATTTTACAGAGCTTATCCAATCTTTGCGCATAGAGATTGGTGAAATTTGCCGGCATATGCTGTACAATGACAATTCCCGGCGTAGTGGGAGGTAAATTTTTTACCACTGCCAAAATGGCCTCTGTTCCGCCTGTGGATGCCCCTATAGCGATAAGGGTTTTACAGTTACAATCTTTCAGTGATACTCTGGCAGAAAGCATAGATGTCAGCGATTCACCGTTGTTTTGACAAGGGCAGCACACCTTTGCCTTGTTGGCGATTCTGACTTTACTCTTTAATTCTTCAATAAAGGCCGGCAATGCCTCTCGTTGACCGGGGGCCGGTTTCCGAACAAAATCCACTGCACCGGCACTCAATGCATCTAATACATTAATCGGCAGTGAACTTACAACCACCACAGGAACAGGATGTTTAGGAATTAATTGCTTTAAAAAACTGATTCCATTGACCTCAGGCATTTCAACGTCCAGAGTCACCACATCGGGATTCAGTTCTTCAATTTTTTTCATGGCTTCTGCCGCGTCTACCGCTGAACCGACAATATCAATATCTTTGTCGGTTAAGCTCAATTTCATCTTTGTTCTGAACAAGACCGAATCATCTACCACCAATACACGGATTGCCATTACCGTCTACCTCCTTTCGGGAGTTTTTGATAGATAGAGGGCTTTAAATAGGTATAGGAAGTTGGACTGCCTTTTGCCAGAGATTCAGAATGTCCAATGAATAGGTATCCCCCGTCCGCTGTTGCCTGATAAAATTTTTCAATTAGGCGTCTGGTGGTTTCAGCGTCAAAATAAATCATTACATTGCGGCAAAAGATGATATCAAATGGTTTTTTATACTCAAATTCATCCATAAGGTTAAACATTCGATAAACCACTTCTCTACGAATTTTTTCAACCACTTGATAGCTTCCGTCGGGTAATTGGTTAAAATATTGACTTTTCCAAGCCGCAGGTAAATTTTGCAGATGTTCTGCCGGATAAATTCCCTGCTTGGCCTGCGTAAGCACCTTACTGGAAATATCTGTAGCCAATATGGTGGTATCCCATTTTCCTTTTTGACTGCCAAAATACTGGTCAATCACCATGGCCGTGTTATAGGCCTCCTGCCCTGCCGAACACCCTGCGCTCCAAATCCGTAAATCGTGGTTGCGCGTGGCAGTCAATTGAGGCAAAGCCTCTTCTCTTAAAAAATCAAAATGCTCATTTTCTCTTGCAAAATAAGAGTGATTTGTGGTGATTTTATTGAGAAAAATTTGCCGTTCTTCCTCGGCATCTTCCCGCAAAATCAATTTGATATATTCACTGAAGGAAGTCATTCCCTTTAATTTTAATGTATAAGAAAGCCTGCCTTCAAGCAAATGTCTTTTTTTATGTAAATCTATCCCAAATTTTTTATAAACAAAAGAAACGATTTGTTCAAATTCTTGGTCAGTCATATGAATTAATGAATTGGTTTTTTGCAAATCCATATCGTTACCTCACTATATTATTTATGCACGGCTACATCTTCCCTAAAAAGTTTTTCAAGATTGATGTTAAGCACCACTTTATTGTTTCGCTCGGTTACAGAATCAACATACCAAGCAGACATTTCTTTTGTTGCAGGCGGTATAGAAAGCTTATTCTTATCCACGGTTACCACCTCTGACACGGTATCTACAATCAAACCAATCTGCATATTCTTCACTTCAGCGATAATAATGCAGGTTTGGTCATCCATTGGTTTTTCTTCTATACCAAATTTCAAGCGCACATCAATAACCGGTACAATTTTACCTCTAAGATTGATAATCCCTTTGATATAGGGGGCCAAATGCGGCAAATGGGTGATATTTCTGGTTTGTATAATCTCCAGTACCATTGCCAAGGACACACTGTATTCCATATTGTCAATATTAAACAGCAAATATCTTCCCTGTAAATCTTCGGTTTCTATATTTACTTCCGTCATGTTTTTTTCGTTCACAGCGCTTTCCTCCTTTTTTATCGATTTCCTAAAAAGTTGTTGATATCTAAAATCAGGCTAATACTTCC
>URPG01000404.1 GCA_900549675.1 uncultured Oscillospiraceae bacterium
GGCCGCAAAAATTTATTTGGTAGAGAAGTTAGAGTAACTGAAATGCAATCAGAAGCCGGTGCAGCAGGTGCCGTTCACGGTTCATTGGCCGCAGGTGCGTTAACCACCACCTATACCGCTTCTCAGGGTTTGCTTTTAATGATCCCCAATATGTACAAAATGGCCGGTGAACTTCTGCCGAGCGTTATCCACGTATCTGCAAGAACGGTAGCAACCCACGCTCTTAATATTTTCGGTGACCATTCCGATATTTATGCCTGCCGTCAAACCGGTTATGGTATGCTTTGCGCCAACAGTCCTCAAGAGGTTATGGATTTGGCTGCGGTAGCCCACCTTTCCGCTATCAAAGGCAGAGTTCCTTTTCTTCATTTCTTTGACGGTTTCCGTACTTCTCATGAGATACAAAAAATTGAAGTTTGGGACTATGAAGATTTGAATGATATGCTTGACTGGGATGCTGTCAACGCTTTCCGCAAAAGAGCATTGAATCCTGAGCGCCCCGTTTTACGAGGACAGGCTCAAAACGGCGACATCTTCTTCCAAGCAAGAGAAGCTTCCAATAAATATTACGATGCTGTTCCTGATGTAGTTGTTGATTACATGAATCAAGTCAATAAAAAATTGGGTACAGATTACAAGCCTTTCAATTACTACGGTGCTCCCGATGCTGAAAAAGTCATCATCGCCATGGGTTCTGCTTGTGAAACCATTGAAGAAATTATTGATTATCTCACAGCTGCCGGTGAAAAAGTTGGACTTGTAAAAGTTCACCTTTATCGTCCGTTCGTTGCTAAATATCTCTTAGATGTTCTTCCTGAAACGACCAAAATTATTTCTGTGCTTGACAGAACCAAAGAACCTGGTGCTATTGGCGAGCCTCTTTACCTTGATATCCTAGCTGCTATCAATGGCACACCGTTCGGTGCCTGCCCTGTTCTTTCCGGCCGTTACGGTCTTGGTTCCAAAGACACCAAACCATCTGATATTATTGCTGTGTATCGCAACATGGAAACAGACACTCCTAAAAAGAGATTTACCATTGGTATCGTAGACGACGTAACTCATCTCTCTTTAGAGCCTAAAGAAGATCCGGATACAGCACCCAAAGGTACAACCTCTTGTAAATTCTGGGGTCTTGGTTCTGATGGTACCGTCGGTGCCAACAAAAACTCCATTAAAATCATTGGTGACCATACTGACATGTATGCTCAGGGTTATTTTGACTATGACTCTAAAAAATCTGGCGGTTTAACCATTTCTCACCTCCGTTTTGGTCATAGCCCGATTAAATCCACTTATTATATTTCTAAAGCTGACTTTGTTGCCTGTCATAACCCTGCTTATTTAGAGCAGTATGATATGGTGCAGGACATCAAAAGAGGCGGAAGCTTCCTCTTAAACTGCCAATGGTCAGTGGATGAATTAAATGAAAGAATCCCCGGTAAAGTCAAGAAATACATTGCTGATAACGATATCAACCTGTATATTATTGACGGTTTTGATATCGGTAAGGAAATTGGTCTTGGTACCAGAATCAACACCATTCTTCAATCTGCTTTCTTCAGTATTGCCAAGATTATTCCTGCTGAAGATGCCATTAAGTTTATGAAGGATGCCGCTACCCGTTCTTACAGCAAAAAGGGTGAAGCTATCGTAAAAATGAACCATGATGCTATTGAACGCGGTGCAACTAGCTATATCAAAGTTGAAATTCCTGCTGATTGGAAAAATGCTACCGACGATTCACAGAAAGTTATCGCTACTGGTGACAGACCTGAACTGGTTGACTATGTTAATGATATTGTTCATGAAGTCAACAGTTTCCGTGGTAAAGACTTACCTGTTTCTGCTTTTGAAAAATATGCTGACGGCACTTCTCCGCAAGGTACTGCTGCTTATGAAAAACGCGGTATCGCTGTTGATGTTCCGGAGTGGATTCCTGAAAACTGTATCCAATGTAACCAATGTGCTTATGTGTGCCCGCATGCCGTTATTCGTCCTGTTGTTATGAATGATGAAGAATTGGCAGCTGCTCCTGAAGTAACTATGACAAAACCAATGACAGGCGTTCCTGGTCTGCATTTTGGTATTGTAATTTCCACTTTGGATTGTACCGG
>URPG01000405.1 GCA_900549675.1 uncultured Oscillospiraceae bacterium
TAAGAATTAATTTTATTTATTGAAAAAATTATTTAGATTTTCACTTGCTAAATGGTTTGTTTTATGATAAAATTTATAAGCTTGTTGAAATGAATCGGACAAGTGTCTGTTTTTGATAAAAAATCAGGCTAATTTGAAAGGAGCTATTATAATGGCAAGAGAACGTACTCCGGTACTGAAAAAGTGCCGTGCACTGGGTATCGAGCCTTCAGTGCTTGGCATTACGAAGAAACCTTCTAAAAAAGGTAAAAACGTAAACACACGCCGCAAAGTAAGTGAATATGGACTTCAGCTGCGTGAAAAACAAAAGGCAAAATTCATTTACGGCCTTCTTGAGAAACAGTTCCACAATTTATATCTCAAGGCTACCAAACTTCCCGGCATGGCTGGTGAGAATCTCATCACTCTGTTGGAACAACGCCTTGACAACACCGTTTACAGAATCGGTTTTGCCAGAACTCGTGCAGAAGCCAGACAATTTGTCTGCCATGGTCACGTTTTGGTAAATGGCAATAAGGTTGACATTGCTTCCTATGCTGTAAAACCCGGTGATGTTATTTCAATTCGTGAGAAGTCTATTTCTTCTACACATGTTAAAGATGTTTTAGCTGAAACTGAAAAAAACCTCACTCCCAAATGGGTGAACGTCAATAGAGACAAACACAGCGCTGAAGTAATCGCTGTCCCCACCAAAGAGGATATCGATTTTGAACTGAACGAACGTCTTATCGTTGAGTTGTATTCTAAATAATCATTATTTATGTTCCGTTTTTGATATGATTTTAAGGTCCTGCCGATTCGGCAGGACCTTTTGTTTTTCTTACCTGTATTAACAATATCTCAAAATGAAATTGATATAACAAACCCGCCAAAATTGAAATTATTTATCCTGTCTATGAACTGCAAAAAATTTTTGCCATTGTAAAATTAAAACTTCCTTTTACAGAGTTTTTTTAAATATGATTGGTATAACAAAAAACTCAGCATGCAGTATGCTGAGTTTTCTTTGAGCGTTTATCTATGTTTACTTCTGTATCGTTTACCATTACGAGTGGATGCTTTTAAACCCACCACTGCGGTTAAACCCAATACGGAAACGCCTAACGCCAAGAACCACGGTATCATATTGGTGTGATCGCCGGTTTTGGGAGCAATATTGTTTTTAGAACTCTTTGTATTAACAAAGCTAGCTGTTTTAGTTGACTCCGTAATTATGCCAGAATCCCCTGTTGCTTTGGTAATATAACCATCTAAGTTTGCTTCATCCTCTACGACGCGATAAACAGTTCCTACCGGCAAACCGGTAATCGTGATACTTTCATTATGCGCCAGTTTCACCTTGTCACCGCTCTTAATCGTACCCTGCTTACTGCCGGAATAGGGATAACTGCCTTCATGATTCAAGGTGACGATAAATGTAAACTCACGTTTTTTATCAATAGATTCTCCGTCAACTGTCTTTTTCACGCTCAGATTACCTGTTTTGTCTTCCACAACCGTTTCGTTCTTTGTGTTGACAAAAGCTGCTGTTTGCGTATTGTCTTCTGTAATCATCCCGCTTTCGCCGGAAACAGTCTGTACATAACCCTCTTCTGTATAAGTATCTTCTTTTACACTGTAGAAAGTATTTTCCGGCAAGTTTTTAATGGTAATACTTTGGCCATGGGCCAATTCAATAGTATCTCCGCTTTGAATGGTGCCATCCGCAACACCCGCTCCTGTATAGGCATATTCACCTGCGGCACCGAATTCAACCGTAAATTTGAATTTCTTCTCTTTGTCCGCCGCATTACCGGCAACTTCCTTAGAGATTTGTAAATCCCCGGCTTTTTTGCTGTTTACAAATTTCGCAGTTGAAACTTCGTTATCAGCAATTGCTCCTGTATTGTTTTCGGCAACTGTGATATAACCTTCATCGGTGTAATCTTCTTCTGTCACCGTATAGGAGGTTCCCTCAGGCAATCCTATAACAGTAATACTTTGACCATGGGCCAATTCAATTGTCTCAATCTCAGATTTCAGAATCTATTACTAATAAAATTTTGCAGCTTTATGAACAGATTTTGAATAGCGAACACACCTTTTTTATTTCTGTTGATTTAATCCAAAATTT
>URPG01000406.1 GCA_900549675.1 uncultured Oscillospiraceae bacterium
ATAGCGGCAATTCTTCCTCCTGCCAAAGAAAATGACTTAAAGGCTGATGTTATTACTTCTATGCGATACAGTTTATTAAATGGCGGCAAGAGAATTCGTCCGCTTTTAACGCTTGCCTTTTGTGAGCTTTATGGGGGGGATCCCAAAGATGCCGTAGAATTTGGCTGTGCCATTGAAATGATACACACTTACTCTTTAATTCATGATGATTTGCCTTGTATGGATAATGATACGCTTCGCAGGGGAAAAGCCTGCAATCATCTTGTGTATGGAGAAGCTATTGCTTTATTGGCCGGTGATGCGCTTTTGACAAAAGCGTTTGAAGTAGTCTTCTCTTCTATGTTGTCAGCAGAAAAAAAAGTAATGGCAGGGAAAATATTGGCTGAGTACGCCGGTGCACAAGGCATGATTGGCGGACAATGTATTGATTTGAATTCTCCAAATCATGAGTTGACATTGAATATTTTAAAAGAAATGGATATGGGCAAAACAGTGGCTTTAATGGCGGCAGCTTGTCAGCTGGGCTGTATTGCGGCAGGGGCAACCGAAATAGATTTGCAGACTTCTCTACAATATGCGGAAGGGATTGGCATGGCCTTTCAAATTCAAGATGATATTTTAGATATCATTGGTAACACAGAAGAACTGGGAAAATCAACCGGAGCCGATGAGGTCAATCAAAAGAAAAACTATGTTTCCTTTTTGGGTGTAGAAAAAGCCCAGGAGCTTGTCAAGGAATATACGGCACAGGCAATTTCAGCACTGCAAAATGTTGAGGGGGATAAAACCTATTTGATTGAATTAGCCGAAAGCCTGAGTCGGCGGCGGCATTAAAAAAACAGTAACTCGGTTGAGTTACTGTTTTTTATGCCTCTTAGTAAAACAAGTGATTTTACTGGATTCTCTTCACGCTGTCACGAATGATAAGCTCTGTAGGCATTTCTAGTTTCATGGGTGCGTCTGAAATCCCCATTTTTTTGGCAAGCTCAAATTTATTTTGGATCATGGTTACCGCTTGCCGCCCCATTAAATGTCTGAAATTCTTAATCGATGTCAAATTCGGTTCTGTCATCGTACAAATGGCACGGTCATCAAAGCCGATAATCGAAACATCGTCGGGAACCTTATAGCCACATTTGGATAGAGCGGTCATAGCACGCCAAGCGACCATATCATTTTCTGTTACAAAAGCAGAGGGAAGATGACTTTTTGCTTTCCACTGTTTTTTCAAGTTTTCAATTGCACCGGAGTGCTCGCCGTCTGCAAAATAATAATTACTGCGGATGTCTTCCAAACCATATTCACGCAGGGCCTGATGAAAACTTTTTCTTCTCTCGATGGAACTGTCACTTTCCTTGCCGCTGGATATGTATCCAAGGTTTCTGTGCCCCATCTCTTTTAAATATCGAACGGCAGAATAAATGCCTTGCTCATTGTTGGTACAAACACTGCTGACTCTTTCATCAGGGCGATAGGCATCAATGAAGACATAAGGCAGCTGAAACATCGATAAGTCTTCGAGAATAGGTTTTGAAATATGGTCTGCCTGTAAGATGACACCGATGGCACCGGCATCTTTTAGCAAAGTTGAAAGATGAGGATTTCCATCACTGCTGACGTGCAGAACCAACAGATTACAGCCGATATCTCTTGCTTCCATTTCAGCCCCTTCCAAGACAGCGGGGTAAAAAGCAAACCGATCACTGTTTTCTTCACTTGCCGTATAGATTAAATAGGCAATTCCGGGTCTGCGGTTATTGGTGGAAACCACCATGGTATTGGTTGGTATTTCCGTAGAGACTAACATATCCTCATAACCCAGTTCTTTGATTTTCATAATGAGAGAGCTGCGCAGAGCATCACTGATTCCGGGTTTGTTGTTGAGGACGAGAGAAATCGTAGCAGGTGATACATTTAGCTTTTTAGCGAGATCTTTCGCTTTCATGTTTCATTTTCCTTCCAAACTAAATATCCGAATGATATTTATAAATTTATAAACTTATCATTCATTATACATCAGTTTGGCGGAAAATCAAGAATTCTAAAAATATTTTATAATCTTTTATGTAGGACTACAATAGATATTGGACAGTAGGAAATAAAAAAGTTGAGA
>URPG01000407.1 GCA_900549675.1 uncultured Oscillospiraceae bacterium
CTACTGCAATACATCGGTCATCATAAATCTACTATGATTTTGATTATCATCTTCGTTTGCATCAGCGCCCTCTCCGGCATCATAGGTACGTATTTACTAAAGCCGGTTATTAATAATTACATTGTTCCCAAAGATATCCCGGGCCTAATTAAAATGATAGTAATTATGGCGGCTGTTTACGGTGTCGGCGCTTTATCCTCCTTATTTTATAACCGCATGATGGTTCGTGTATCACAAGAGGTTGTGAGCGAAATCCGCACAGATTTATTCACTCATACGCAAAAGCTGGCCCTCCCCTTTTTTGATAGCCACACCCACGGCGAACTGATGAGTCACTTTACCAACGATGTAGATACGATTTCAGAGGCTCTCAACAACACTTTTACCATGGTGGTTCAAAGTTTTATTACCTCGGTTGGTACCATTATTATGCTCATTTTATTGGATGTAAAATTATCTCTCATCGTTATTTTTTTCTCGGCAATTATGATGCTCTATGTACGTCATAACAGTAAGCTAAGTAAAAAATACTACAGTGAACAGCAACAAAATTTAGGTCAAATCAATGGTTATGTAGAAGAAATGGTTGCCGGCCAAAAGGTTTCTAAAATTTTCAGACACGAAGAACAAGATCTGCAAAAATTTTCGGAATTTAACGAAAAATTAAGAAAATCTTCAACCAAAGCCTCTATTTTTACCGGACTTACGGTTCCTACCATAGTCAGTCTTTCTTATCTCAATTACGCTATTTCTGCCTGCGTTGGCGGTCTGTTTGCCCTGTCCGGTTTAGTAGATTTAGGCACGCTTGCCTCTTATCTGGTTTATGTGCGGCAAAGTGCCATGCCTATGAATCAATTTACCATGCAAGTCAATTTTTTAATGGTCGCATTGGCCAGTGCCGAAAAAATTTTTCATATGATGGATTTAAAACCCGAAACGGACAAAGGCACAATCACTTTGAGCCGAGTACAGCAAAATTTGGATGGCACATTGACAGAGTGCAGCTTTTACACCGGTTTATTTGCTTGGAAGATACCTGATAAAAAAAATCCGAAGCAATATAAACTCGTTTTACTAAAAGGTGATGTACGGTTTGAAAATATTGAATTCGGTTACACCAGCAAAAATAAAATTTTAAAAGGCATTACCCTTTATGCCAAGCCGGGGCAAAAAATAGCCTTTGTCGGCTCTACCGGTGCCGGAAAAACCACCATTATCAATTTAATCAATCGCTTTTATGAACTGAAATCCGGCACAATTACGTATGACGGCATTGATATCAGAGATATTAAAAAAGATGATTTAAGACGTTCTATCTCACTCATTGTACAAGATACACATTTATTTACGGGCACAATTGCCGACAATATTCGATATGGGCGTTTAAACGCAACGGATGAAGAAGTTTTAGAGGCGGCTAAAATTGCCAATGCTGATTCATTCATTCGCCGTTTGCCAAACGGGTATGATACACTGTTAGAAAGCGATGGCAGTAATCTTTCGCAAGGACAGCGGCAGCTTATCGCAATCGCCAGAGCCTCTATTTCTCAACCGCCTGTACTTGTGATGGACGAAGCCACAAGTTCTATTGATACCCGCACAGAAAAACTGATTGAAAAAGGTATGGACGCTTTAATGCAAGGGCGCACCGTATTTGTCATTGCACACCGCCTTTCGACTGTACGAAACTCGGATGCAATTTTGGTGTTGGAAAAAGGGGAAATTATTGAAAGAGGAAGTCACGAAGACTTGTTGAAACAAAAAGGAAGATACTATGAACTCTATACCGGTCAAACGGAATTAGAATAAAGGTGATTTGTATGAAACAAGAGATAAGAGAATTATTAATTCGAGAAGAAAGAGCCAGAAAACAATTGATTGCTCCTTTTCTATCGAGTTTAGGACTCACGCCGGGGCAAGGCCATGCTACTATTTTATATCGCCTTTTGCAGCAAGACCATATCACACAAAAGGAACTGGCCAAACAGTGCCGGCAAGATACGGCCACTATGTCACGCAACATAGACAAATTAGAAAATTCAGGCTTTTTGATTCGTGAGAATAACCCTAACTGCCGGCGTTCTTTTCTCATTTGCCTGACGGAAAAAG
>URPG01000408.1 GCA_900549675.1 uncultured Oscillospiraceae bacterium
TTTCGTGCTTTGTGGGTTTTATGGGTTTATTTTTGAGCGGTATTTTTAAGGTTGGAGATTTTAAATGTATTGTTGAAATAATAATAGTAATATAAGTGTTGATATTTATAGTAATATTAATTGATTTTATTTTTTAGTATTTGTGTTTGTTATTGATAGAATTATTAATTATTTAGTTTTGAGATGATTTTGGTTAGAGTTTTTAATTTGCCGAAAGCATAAAGTATTTTGGGTAAAGAAGCCGCTTACGGTTTTCCCGGCAGCGGCTTGTGAGAGGAGAGTTATAGATTTTGTTTGGTAAAAACATTTTTTCAAATTTCTTTTCGGATAGTATTTCGTTTGTCAGAAAGGTTCCGTTGTAAAAGAGACTGTATGTGGTAAATGGGGATGGGGCATTTTGCGCCTGGTCCTTTGATTCAAAGCGTATTGCTTGGAAGGGTACGCCTTTGTCTTTGGCCAGATTCTCGATGAGAGGAACGTATTTCGCCGTAAACGGACATTGGTGGCTGTAATAGAGAACAAAGCCCTTCTGCTCTGATTGTGGTGTTTTTACCTGCTCTCTGAACTGCGGTTTCCCGGAAGTTTTATCGAAAGGCAGGTATAGTAGTTCGTAGTACGGCATTGCTGTATCTGCCAATTGGAAGCCTTTATATCTGAGGAAGTCCGGGTCAGAGAGATAGGGCCTTTTTTTGGGTGATGAAAGAACTGCCAGACCTTTTTTGCCCTTGGCCCTGCTGTCTTTGATGCACTCGTCCAGAAGCAGGGTGGAATATCCCTGCCCTTTGAATTTTCCGGAAACCCACAGGCAGTCAATGTACATATAGCCTTCCGCTAATATGGGAGCCCATGCCTCCTCCGCGGGAATATATTCGATAAAACATTTTCCCCGGACATCACATTTTTTGAACATCAGTCCTGCATCTAACTGCCGGGCGATCCACGCTTTCTTGGCTGCCACCTGACAGTCCTTATTATTGGAAATTGCACAGCAGATATGCTCTTTTTCAAGATTTTCCTTTGTCAAAGTAATTACGTCCATTTCATTTCTCTCCTCTTCTTAAATATGATCTATATTGCCCGTTCATTTTTGGACCGGATCAGGACCGTCATAGACTGCCATAGTTTATTAAGCTAATAAACGGCTGCCTGTCATCTGAACCCTCTTTATTAACAATTATTCCCCGGTTAAATAAAGTAACCTCTTTTTTTCATTTGATTATAAACAGTATACTATAAAAAACATGACATAGTATGTCATATTTATTCCCTCATTATGTTAAAGACATTGTCAGCCTTCCCCGGCTGTAGTATACTCAGACTTATACTACACTGCAGGAGGATGCCATATGAAAAGAATGCTTTTAGTCTCCATGTTTCAAAATGTTGGGGATATATTAAAAACAATTGAACCAAATCTGAAAAATAAGACCGTAACCTTTATCCCCACCGCAAGTCTTGCAGAAAAATTAGGTTTCTTTGTAAAAATAGGCAAATGGCGTCTGAAAAGGATGGGACTTAAAGTAGAAGAATTAGAAATCTCCAGTTCATCTTATGAAACAATAAAAAGTAAACTGGAGAAAAACGATATAATATATATCAGGCGGCAACACCTTTTTCCTTCTTCAGGAATTAAAAAGAACCGGCGCAGACAAACTGCTCATCAAGGAAATAAACAATGGAAAGCTATACATCGGCGAATCCGCCGGCGCGATCGCAGTGGCTCCTGATATCCGCTACAGCGCTGAAATGGACAAACCGGAAAAAGCCCCTGATTTAAAAGACTACACCGGCCTTGATTTAATTGAATTCTATGTAGTTCCCCACTACAAAAACTGGGAATTAGGAAAAGCTGCAGAAAAAATAATCCAAAAATACGCAACCACATTAGATTTGAAAATAATCACCGACAATCAGGCAATCCTCATAGAAAATGATACCTGGAAACTACTAAACAGATAGACAAAAAACAAGTCCCCACCCCGCACGGATTTCCTTCCCGCATTCCACCACCAGGCGAAAGAGACGGTACGGCAGGAGCGGGAGGGGGAGATACAGGCTGGCGTGTGTTTAGCTGAGGGGAGCGCAGCCAGGAG
>URPG01000409.1 GCA_900549675.1 uncultured Oscillospiraceae bacterium
GATATTTCTTGACGCTTAACTCATATGAAGGTAACAGGGGGAGAGCTTAAGGTAAGAGATGTTGTGAAAACATGCCGGGCGGAGGAAAAAGTAAATCAAATCAGAATTTATTCGGGGGCAAAGTTTGAAACAGTTTCCCAAGTGCAGGCGGGAGAAATCTGTGCTGTGACGGGTCTTTCATTTACAAGGCCGGGGGATACAATTGGTATCGAATTGGCTCACCGCAAGCCGATACTCGAACCCGTTTTATCCTATCGAATGATGTTGCCTGAAAAGTGTGACCCTCGAGAGTGGATTCCAAAATTAAGGCAAATTGAGGAAGAACATCCCGAGTTAAATATTGTTTGGGATGAACAACTGGGAGAAATTCAAGTGGCACTAATGGGTGAAGTGCAGATTGAAATTCTGCAAAAGATGATTCAAAATTGCTTTGGGATAGAGGTTTCTTTTGGGGAAGGGAAAATTGTCTATAAAGAAACTATTGCCGAACCGGTGGAGGGAGTGGGACATTTTGAACCACTTAGACACTATGCTGAGGTTCATCTTTTGTTAGAGCCATTAAAAAGGGGCAGTGGACTTCAGTTCGACACAGATTGCAGTGAAGATGTTCTAGCAAAGAACTGGCAGAGATTGGTGCTGACTCACCTAAAAGAAAAAACGCATAAAGGTGTTTTGACGGGAGCACCGATTACGGATATGAGAATCACGCTTTTAACCGGACGTGCGCATAATAAGCATACAGAGGGCGGAGATTTTCGTGAAGCGACCTATCGGGCAGTTCGCCAAGGCTTAAAGCAAGCAAAGTCAATCCTTCTTGAACCTTACTAGGGTTTCACACTGGAACTGCCCGACACGATGGTTGGACGTGCCTTAACAGATATTGAAAAGAAGAACGGTATGTGCGAGATTTCTCAAAACAAGGAGGGCGTAGCAGTGATAAAAGGCTATGCTCCCGTGGTAACGATGCGTAATTATCAAAGAGAGGTAACAGCATACACAAAAGGCAATGGCCGGCTTTCTTTTCAACTGAGAGGATATGAAACCTGCCATAATGCCGAAGAAGTGACAGCGGCGATTGGCTACGATTCAGAGAGAGATTTGGCAAATCCAACCGGTTCGGTTTTCTGCTCTCATGGGACAGGATTTGTGGTTTCGTGGGATAAAGTGAAAGATTATATGCATTTGGAAAGTGCTTTTCGGCAGGATACAAAAATACAGAATGACGTACATTTTAAAACACAAAATAATGATAAATGGATGAGCTTGGAGGAAATTGATGAAATTCTCAGCCGCATAGCGTATTCCAATCAAGGAAAGAAATCAGATTGGAAGAAGAAAAAAACGGCAAGACAAAGCTATTATGAGAAAGTTTCGGCAGTGAGTGTTGAGCCTAAAAATCGAGAAGAATATCTATTGGTAGATGGTTATAACATCATTCATGCTTGGGAAGAATTGAAACAACTGGCAGACGATGACAACATGGATGGGGCCAGAATGAAGCTGCTTGAGAAAATGAGCAATTACCAAAGTATTAAGGGCAACCGTGTTATTGTGGTTTTTGACGCCTATCGTGTAAAAGGGCATCAAGAAGAAGTGATAGATTATCACAATATTCGGGTGGTATTCACAAAAGAAATACAGACCGCCGATCAGTATATTGAGAGATTTGCGCATGATCATCAAAAAGAATATAAAATAACAGTTGCTACATCCGATGGATTACAGCAGGTGATTACCAGAGGCGCCGGTTGTTTTCTATTGTCTGCCCGTGAACTGGAATTAGAAATGAAAGAATTGAATGAAAGAATTCAAGAAGAGTATCAAAAAAGACAAAAAAATTATCAGAACTTAATGCATCTTTTACCGCCTGAAACAAAATTGGCTTTAGAGAAATTAACAAGTCAAATAGAAGAAAAATAACAAAAGCCGCCTGTTTTAGGCGGCTTTTGTTTCTTGAATTTTTAACGGATTCAGTTTATTTTACAGGGACAACAGCACCTTGGTAGGTATCTTTGATAAAATTGCTGATTTCTTCACTTTTCAAAACTTCCACAAAAGCTTTGATATCTTCGCGTTCTTCGTCGCCTGCCC
>URPG01000410.1 GCA_900549675.1 uncultured Oscillospiraceae bacterium
AATTCTTGCGGAAACAAGGGATGAAAAATCGTTGCGGATTACAGTAAACCTTCCAGCATAAATTTTTAACAGAACGGATACAAAATCAATACAGGGTTCTGAATTACAGTGATTTTTTAGTATCTATGTCAATATGTGTATTAAAATTTCTATTATTTGAATATACATTTCCGCTTTGATTTTTTATGATATTAAAGTCGGAGTGGAGGTATTTTCCTGGGTTACATCCTATTTTTAAACGGAAGGCTTTGGCATATCGGCTTTGGCTGCTAAAACCGCAAAGTGCAGAAACGTTGGCAATGGAATAGTTACCATCACATAAGTATTTTAAACTCTGCGTAATGCGATAATCTGTCAAGTATTGCGAAATGGTGACGCCTGTCATGTGCTTAAAAATTCTACAACAGGTCTCTTTTGACATTGCGGTATGCTTTGCCAGTTCATTTAGAGAGAACGGTTTTTGATAATGTTCATGCAGATAATCAAGCATAATCCGTAATTTGCGTAAATGCTCCTGGTTTGATGGAGAAAAAAGTTTAAGCTTATTTTTGTTATTTAAAAGGATCATGTAGAAATAGTCTAATATAAGACTCTTGATTTTTAATTGAAAAAAGTCAGATTTGCTGTCAAATAGGCGGATAATTTCCTCCAACTTTTCTATTAGAAGCTTATCGGAGGAATTTTTCTGAAACAGCGGTACACAGGGAATATTGGTATTATATAAAGTTCTATCCAGGTCGTTTCCTGGTATATCGTAAAGAAACATTGGTTGTAAAATGATAGTATCGATGATTGCGCGGCTGTTTTGTACAGGAAATGCACTGTGAGGAATATCGGAATTAATCGTGATGGCGTCTCCGGGATACAAAAAATAGGATGTTTCAGCTATTTGGTATTCCACAATCCCTTGTTTTACAATTCCTATTTCCAGATCATCATGCCAGTGACAACGGATACATTTTTCTTCAAAGGAGAAAAGATCGTCGTGGGATACGGTAAGAGGAAAGAAAAAGGTACTGTGTTCAACCAATTCTTTTTTTGTTTCATTTATAGGCACAGTTCTCTTTTTCATGTTAATACCCCCATCCATGTTTTGTTATCAATATAGGTATTAATATAAAGGATACATAAATAAATATCAAGGGGGATTATCATGAAACGATCCAAAAGTACAAAAACTATAGAATTTACAGTTGGAAGCCCATTCATTTCTATTTTAAGATTTGCGCTCCCGGTAATAGGGGGAAATCTTTTTCAGCTTTTTTATACACTGGCCGACAGCGTAATTGTGGGGCAGACACTGGGAGCAGAATCGCTTGCAGCAGTAGGAGCAACCAGTATTATTGTCTACTTTGTTTTATGTTTTATACAAGGAATTACCAATGGATTTGGAATTTGTCTTGGACAGAAATGTGGAGCGAAAGATGAAAAAGGAATGAAAAAGTGTATTGCTGCAACAGCAGTTTTAAGTATTGGTTTTACTATTATAATCACAGCACTTTTCTGCGGATTTTCACATCCTATTTTAAGGGTAATGAAAACACCACAGGATATATACAAGGAAGCTTATATCTATATGTTCATTATTCTGTTAGGAAGCGGAGCTACATTTTTTTATAACGCTATTTCTAACATTTTGCGGGCATTGGGAGATTCCGAAATTCCTCTGTTTTGCCTGATATTTTCTTCTATCTTAAATATCGTATTAGACATTGTGTTTATTGTTCCGATGAAAAGCGGAATAGCAGGAGCAGCCTGGGCAACTGTGCTGTCTCAGTTTGTTTCGGCTATTTTATGTACAGTTGCCGGTGTAAAAAAGTTTAGAGAATTACATTTATCCAAACAAGATTTTGAAGGTATAAAGCCTTATGCTTCTCAATTAGTAAAGGTAGGATTTCCTATGGGATTCCAAATGTCTGTCATGTGTATTGGTCAACTTTCCATGCAGAGTGCGGTAAATAGTCTGGGGAGTCAGGCAATCGCCGGATATACTGCAGCAACTAAAGCAGATCAGATATCTGTTCTGGTAAACAACGCAATGTCATCGACATTATCTGCGTATGTCTCCCAAAACTACGGTGCAAGGAAT
>URPG01000411.1 GCA_900549675.1 uncultured Oscillospiraceae bacterium
AGAAAATGCACATATTGATAATGATTGAATAAATAATAAAAAATAGTATTATTTTTTAGCGGTGCAACAAACAAAACGCCCCGAACCCGCATAAATGCTTGATTTTCCGGTATATACAACCGCGGTTTCAAATGCTCAAAAAAACACTTTGACGCTTTTTTGCCGCCCTAACTCAATAAGGCAATATGAAACGATACGGGCAGATATAAGAAAAATCATACTGTTCGAGAGCGAAAGCACTTGTTGCTTTTGCTCTCTTGGATGCCACGCAAGCAAGGGCGGCTGGTTCTGCTATTTGTTTTCTGAAAGGCATTGACAGGAGTATGAAATCATACTATAATATTGAGTATGATTTCATACTTAAAGGAGAGCGAATATGAAGTTTGAAAAACATCCCGTTCTACAAGAATTTGATCGTTTGAATAATGCGATTGATGAGCTTTATCACGATATTTGCCTAATGCAAGGACTTTCCGATAGTGCTTATGCGATTTTGCAGGCAATTCTTGTGTTAGGAAACGGCTGTACGCAGACAGAAATTTACAAGTACACACTCTTGAATAAGCAAACCGTCAATTCATCGGCAAAAAAACTAAATCAAGACGGAGTGATTGAATTTCAAGCAGGTGTCGGACGAGAATTAAAAATCTATTTGACAGCAAAAGGCGAGGCACTTGTAAGGGAAAAAATATTGCCTATTGAACAAGCGGAAAACAAAGTCTTTGAGGAAATGACAGAAAAGGAACATCAAGAGATATTGCGTTTGGTGGAAAAATATCTAACATCTTTCCGCAGTAAAATTGAAAATCTATAAGAGGAATAATGATGATACACAAATTAATCAGTACAATCGGGTTGGGCATTTTAGGTGTTGACCCATTTACAGCAGTTTACCTTTTGTCTATGGGACTGCGGCAAGAAAAGAAGTCGAATATTACGCTGTTCTTCCTCTCCTATGCGGGATTTAGCGTTTTTATCGGCGCTATACTTTCCGCTATTTTCGGTGCTACGACAGTAGATATTCTTAAAAGTATAGTGCCTGGGGACAATAGCCCGTTTTGGGCAGTTCTGGAGTTTACGGTATCCGTTTTTATTCTGATATGGGTGCTACGAAGATTTTTGGATATTAGCAAAAAAATGAGAAAAAGGAGAAGAAAACTGTTAATGGGGCTTGGATTAAGTACCTAAGTACCGGCTTTGTATTTGCAATCTCTTGTTTTACTGACCCCACTTATTATGCCGTTATTCTTATGGGCGGTGAAGTGGGAAACTTTCTGACCGCAACTCTGCTCATGACGATTTGGTTTGTAGTCAGTCAGTTTATGGCACTAATTGTCTATGTCGCCAACAGCCTAAATCTATTGGACAAGTTGGTTGCATTGGTTGATAAACTGAAAGCGAAAAATATAAAGCCTATCACCTATACCATCTATGCCGTATTATTAATCATTGCTATCGTATTGCTGATTGATACAGGATTTTATTTATTTGACGGCAGATACCTGTTTTAATTAATTTTTAGTGTTTTCAATGTCCTTGTCCGTGATATGAAACAGAGAAAAGTTGTTGCGGTTTTCCCCTTAAAATTGCCAAAGACCTCATACTGATTTGTTATAAAGGTAGAAAATAAGGCAAATGAGGTTAACTTATCAACGACAAAAAATGCTTGCATTTTACGGAAAGGGTACCCCTTTCCTATGCTTGCTACGGAACTTTTCATAAAGGAATGGAAAGGAAAAGGATAATCAGAACAGATAGCAGCTTGCTTTGGAATGTTACGCAGTCAAATGATATTTTTCAGGGAAAAGATATAAACACCTTACCCTATCAGTTTTCGTGTCTGCAATGCCGTTCGTGCAAGGCTTAATGAGCCTCTAATGCGTAACATAGAGAGTAGGAAAAAATCATCTTCTGCATTTGATTTTTGCTTTTGTATTTGACGCTTTTTTGACGCCCGCGCTTACAAAACGAAGCTGTGCGGAGATATGACAGAATATATAGAGATATGGGAAAACCATTGAAAACACAGGAATTTTCGGTAGGTCTATAAACACTTGCAAGAAGTTATAAGACGATTTCCGTCTA
>URPG01000412.1 GCA_900549675.1 uncultured Oscillospiraceae bacterium
TAATGCTTTGCAGCTGAACTATGAGAGCCATAACATTTATAAAGGAAAGCCGCAACTGAAAGGCTTACCCGCTACATTCGGTTCAGAGGATGAATGCACCACATTAGAGCTGATTTGCAAAGATGCGGTTTTGAATTTGGAAATTACTTTATATTATTCTGTGTTTGAAGAAATTGACGCCGTGGCGAGAAGTGTAAAAGTCAAGAATAGAGGGAATGAAGCGCTCTATCTGACAAAAATTTTATCGGCTTGTTTAGGCATGGATAAAAGAGATTTTGATTTAATTACGCTGCATGGTTCTTGGGGCAGAGAAAGAAATATCCAGCGCAAGGCATTGGGATATGGCAAACAAAGCATATCTTCTTTCAGGGGAGAATCCAGTCATCAGGAAAACCCTTTTATGGCTATCGCTGAACGCTCTGCCACACAAGACAACGGCGAGGTGTATGGCTTTAACTTCGTTTACTCCGGCAATCATCTTCTACAGGCAGAAATCAATCAGCATGACAGTGTTCGTGCTGTCATTGGAATCAATCCAAAAGGCTTTAAATGGAAATTGGAATCAGGAGATTCTTTTCAGGCACCCGAGGCTGTTTTGGTGTATTCCAATGAAGGTATCGGCGGTATGACGCGCACTTTCCATGATTTATACCGCAACCATTTAATTCGTAGTGCCTATAAAGATAAAAAACGTCCTATTTTGATTAATAACTGGGAAGCTACTTACTTTAATTTTGATACAGAAAAATTGTTAAGCATTGCCAAAGAGGCCTCTTCTCTCGGTATTGAAATGCTTGTGATGGACGACGGTTGGTTTGGCAACCGCAGTGACGACAACCGTGCTTTGGGTGATTGGTTTGTCAATGAGGAAAAATTGCAGGGCGGATTGAAATATTTGGTGGACGAAGTCAATAAGCTTGGCATGAAGTTTGGAATTTGGTTTGAACCTGAAATGGTTTCGCCTGATTCAGATTTATACCGCGCACATCCTGATTGGGCCTTGGCAATTCCCAACCGTACTGCAGGGCTTTGCCGTAACCAGTATGTTTTGGACTTCTCCCGAAAAGAGGTAGTTGACCATATTTATGCTAAGATATCGGCTGGTTTAAAAAGTGCCAACATTGAATATGTAAAATGGGACATGAATCGTCCATTGAGTGATTTGGGCAGTGCTGAGTTACCCGCTGACAGACAAGGGGAAATTTTCCACCGCTATATGCTGGGTGTATATGAAATTCAGGAACGCTTAATTTCTGATTTTCCTTACCTTTTACTGGAAAACTGCTCCAGTGGAGGGGCTCGTTTTGATCCCGGGATGCTGTACTACAGCCCGCAGATTTGGACGTCTGACGACACCGACGCTATTGAGAGATTGGCCATTCAAGAAGGCACCGCTATTGTATATCCTCTTTCTGCGATGGGGGCTCATGTCAGTGACTCTCCCAACCATGTTCTGGGGCGCCGTACACCTTTTGAAACGCGTGGCTATGTAGCATTGGCAGGTACTTTTGGCTATGAGCTTGATGTCACTAAAATTCCGCAGGAAGATAAAGACTTAATCCCGCAGCAAGTAGAGATGTATCACCGCTATAACGATTTGGTGCGCATGGGAGATTATTATCGACTGGCGTCTTATCAAGAGAACCACCAGTTTGATTGCTGGCAGGTGGTATCAAAAGATAAAAGCAAGTCCTTGGTGACACATATCCAAGTCTTGAATAGAGCCAATGTTCATGGTAGAATAATTAAATTAAAAGGCTTGGATGGCAAAAAATCATATCGAATTGCTGACAGCCAAGAAGTTTATAAGGGAGATACCCTGATGAATGCGGGTTTGTTGCTGGATAAACTGCATGGTGATTTTAAGGGTCAACTGATTTATTTAGAGAGCGTCTAAAATACAGTGAGCCGAACAAAATTGCATTGCAGATTCCTCATACAGGCTTTCATTTGTTAGCGTGTTTAAGGAGGTACCCGATTGAAGGATACATTTATATTTGATTTTGACGGCACACTGATGGATTCCATGTATATATGGAATATGGTCGATTATGCCTTTCTCAAAAGCAA
>URPG01000413.1 GCA_900549675.1 uncultured Oscillospiraceae bacterium
CCTTCACCTTTATCGGTCAGCAAAAATAACAGTTGATCAAACGGCACTTCGCCAAATTGATTTTTGATAAAAATAACTGCGGTCACAAAAAAAACAGTGATACTGCCAATTAGAAAAACCAATATATGATTTGCTCTTTTCATAAAAGTCGCTGTCCTTTTATTCATAAATTTCTCAGTCTGTACTGATGCAATAAACGCGCGTAGGGCTTTCTCCTACTTCAAGCCGGCTTAATGTACACTGTATGGAGAGCAAAACCGAGTTTAAATCCTCATAAATATGCTCCGTAATATTTTCAAGCGTAGGATTTTCTTGGTCAAAGGGAGGCACCTCATTCAAAAGCTTACCCTGATATTGTTCAAAATAGTTATCTGCCTTTTTTTCAATGACATCAAACGGCACAATCTCTTTTTGATTGACAACCACTTCACACATAATCTCCCAAGTATGAGGATGTATTTGACCTGTTCCGTTCTCCCATCTGACCGCATGGCTGGCATTGACATAAAATTTCAAGCGATATACTCTTCTCATTTGCCTTATTGCCTTTCCCATTATTTGTTCTCTTTTTTAAAGCTAAAATCATTTTTGACAGTGGCGGCAATTTTTTCTATTTCCTCTGTAAAAGTCTGTGACTTCCATGTAGTCGGCGACGTCATGGTATTGACAAGTCCCACCACACGAATCCAGAAGCAGATAAAATTGTATAACGGCAGTGTGAGCATAACATACCATTTTGATTTATAATAATTGCGTTCTTCCGTAAAAGACTTTAGATACATCTTTACATTGCAATAATTTAATAAACTATTCAATACATAAAGAACATACATAACAATGATAGAACCAAAAATCACTGTCAGCGAATAATTATAGAGCGTCAAAACAAAAATAGCAAAATACCATATAAGCCGTGGAAACACAAAAGTATGGTCTAAAATGAGCCGCCGAACCATAAAATCACTAAAAAAGCGGGAAATCTTTATCTTTGACTTTTTAAAAATATGGGCAACCTCAATTTCGGCCCGCTGCCATCGCTGCCTTTGTGTATAAAGTTTGCCCAAACCTTCAATCGGTTCAACAAAAAATAAGGCCTCTGCACACAAAATCACCTTTCCGTTCAAACTCTCACGAATTTGAAAGGTAATATCGGTGTCCTCTCCTACGGTATCGGGATTATAAAGATGTGTTCTTACCAAAGAGGATTTTCTAAAACCTGAGAAGGCACCGGAAATTGTGAACAACTGATTTGACTGAGATTCAATATTTCTTCCGGCTAAAAAAGACTGCGCATATTCACAGTATTCATTCTCACACAACAGCTTTAAACCCCATTTTTTGACTGCGTCTATTTTTTGTCTTTGGGTCATAACAACGCCTGTCATGGCGTCAATGGTTAAATCATTCTCAAAGGCAATGACCATATTCATCAATGCATTTGTTTCCAACACACCGTCACTGTCAATATGTATAATGTAGGTTCCTGTGCTGTTATAAATAGCTGAATTCAATGCTTTTGATTTTCCCTGCTGCGCATTCATCCATTGCAGCCGGAGATTCGTGAAATCTTGCTGAACCTTTTGAAATACCATAAAGCTGTCATCGGTACTGCCATTGTCCACCACGGTAATTTGGATCAGATGATTGGGATATGTGGAATCTGCAATCGATTGAATACAGGCATACAGAGTTGCAGAAGAATTATATACCGGAACAATCATCGATATATTCGGCAGCTTATCCGGCAAATCCGCTCCTTGCGGCCGTCTTTTTTTCCGCAATAACTTAAAAAACTGAATGAGCGACGGCACGATTTCCACAATAATCGGAATCACCACCCAAGTGGCCCACATCCCCATGTCCTCAAGAATTCTTTTTATGAGCGTTTTCATACTTCAAACCTCCAATCGTCACTTTTATCACTTCGGACTTCGTAAACACATTGAAGTATAAAACAATCGTCAAAACATAAAAGAACAAACGGCCAATCACAGCATGTGCCACATCAAAAACATCTTTTCCAAGGAAATACACCAGCAGTGAAATTAAAATCAAGCGCAGAACATTC
>URPG01000414.1 GCA_900549675.1 uncultured Oscillospiraceae bacterium
TTGGCTGAAAGGCTGGAGGTAAAAAACGGAACGCTTCTATGGCCGGTTAGAATTGCGGCCGCCGGAACCTTGGTCACACCGGGCGGCGCGATGGAAATTCTATTGTTATTAGGCCGAGAAGAATCTCTAAAAAGACTACAAACAGCACTTACCAAATTTTAAAGGAGAATAACCATGAGTGAGGAATTAAAGGGGTTTGAAGGAATTCAATCCACTTCCTTTATTGACGACATTATTATAGAAGAAAGCAAGCCGGGCGGCCGTTGTGAGGGAAAACAGGTGCATACTCGTTTTCCTCCGGAGCCAAACGGATATTTGCACATTGGTCATGCTAAAGCAATTTATGTTGATTTTGGCACAGCAGAGCGTTTTGGAGGTATCTGTAACCTGAGAATGGACGATACCAACCCGACCAAGGAAGACGTTGAATATGTGGATGCTATCAAAGAAGATATCAAATGGTTGGGATACGATTGGGGAGACCGTTTCTACTATGCCTCCGACTATTTTGAGGATATGTATAATGGTGCCATTGAGTTAATTGAAAAAGGACTTGCTTATGTTTGTGAGTTGACACCGGAACAAATGCGTGAAATGCGCGGTGATTTAACGACACCTGCCAGAAGCCCTTATCGTGACCGTCCAAAAGAAGAAAGCTTAGCTTTATTTAAAAGAATGCGTGCCGGAGAATTTGAAAACGGCAAAATGACGTTGAGGGCGAAAATCGATTTGGCCTCCGGAAACTTTAACATGAGAGATCCGGTTATCTATCGTATCAATCATATGAAACATCATCGAACAGGGGATAAATGGTGTATTTATCCGATGTATGACTATGCTCATCCTTTTGAAGACGCTATGGAGAAAATCACACATTCACTTTGTTCGCTTGAATTTGAAGATCATCGTCCTTTCTATGATTGGGTGATTCAAAATGTAACGCTGCCCGGCAATCCACGCCAGATTGAATTTGCCCGACTGAATATCAACAACACTGTTATGAGTAAAAGAAAATTACGCACTTTAGTGGAAGAGGGACTTGTCAGCGGCTGGGATGATCCCAGAATGCCCACAATCTGCGGACTTCGCCGCCGTGGCTACACGCCGGCTTCTATTCGCAATTTCAGTGAGAGAAATGGTGTTTCTAAAGTCAACAGTACAGTGGAATATGCCTTCTTGGAATATTGTTTGCGTGAAGATTTAAATATAAACGCTCGCCGTGTGATGGGCGTGTTAGACCCTATTAAACTGGTCATCACCAATTATCCCGAGGGCAAAACAGAAGAATTTGAAATTGAGAATAACCCCAATCGTCCCGAAGACGGAACCAGAACCATTACGTTCAGCCGTGAACTTTGGATTGAAGCAGACGATTTTATGGAAGAACCCATTAAAAAGTATTTTAGACTTTTTCCGGGAAATGAAGTCCGTTTAAAAACAACCTATATTGTTAAATGCACCGGTTGTAAAAAAGATGAAAACGGAAAAGTAGTGGAAGTTTATGCCGAGTATGATGAAAATTCTCGTGGCGGCAATGCTGCTGACGGCAGAAAAGTAAAAGGAACTATTCATTGGGTAGATGCCAACAATGCGCTGGATGCTACCGTTCGCTTGTATGACAATCTTTTTACTGTTGAAAACCCTGAAGAAGGTAATTTCTTGGATTATATCAACCCTGACTCTTTAAAAGAGCTTACTCATTGCAAGGTGGAATCTAATTTAAAGGATGCCAAACCGGGGGAAAGCTTTCAATTTATGCGTCAAGGTTATTTCTGTGTCGACCATAAAGACAGCAGTCCGGAACATTTGGTGTTTAACCGTTCTGTAAAGTTGAAAGATGGATTCAAACCCGGAAACTAATATTATTGATTTTTATAGGATATATAAAAAAGAAGACTGCTATACTTAAAACATAGCAGTCTTCTTTTTTCCTTGCAAATAATTTGCAGTAAAAGAGCATAAATCACTTTAAAATATTTGTTGAATATGATAGTTTTGCAAGAAAATAAAATTAAACTTGCATTTGTAAGATATATATATTAAAATATAAAGAGTTTAAGT
>URPG01000415.1 GCA_900549675.1 uncultured Oscillospiraceae bacterium
AGTGAAAGTCCTTGAATGGCGCCTGCCGCCACACCGGCAATGGTTCCTCCGGCTACGCCTCCCATTCTGGCACTGTATAGGACCATTAAAATACTTAAAATTCTGCCAATGGAAACTCCGCTGACTGTTACCTGTGAGAAAGCCAAGATAAAGATACAGATGGTAATCATTAAAGAGGCAGAGTCTGTATTGTCAAAAATCTTTTCCTCTCTTCTATACAGAATCAAATCAGAGGTTTTCGTCATAAAATACGCACAGCCCGCAGCCAAAAAGGTTTCCGCCAAATATAAGGCAACCGTATAGTTTAAAGAGCCTTGAATAAGAGTCATCGTAATGCCTGTAAGCAAAAGAGGTAAAAAAGCGGTTGCCGGAGCAAAAATGGGATGTCCCGTTACTGATTTCAATTCTGAAAGTGACCAGCGAATCGCCAAAACAGCGATTAATGCCGCCAAATACCTTGCTGGCACATAGACGGGAGAAGGTAATATGTATCCGATAAAAGCACCAAGAGCGGCACTCCACAGCCCGCCTCTGGGAACCGAAGCCACCATGGCCACCCCAAAAGGAGAGTACTTGCCAAACACCAACCCCCTTGCGGAAACCAAACCGGACAGAAAACTGATGACCGCCACCAATATCTTCTCGGTGTAAGCGGACTGCCACAAAAGCTTAAAACGTTCTGATACTCTGTTAACTTTTTGTTCTTCCAACACAAACACCTCTGTTATTAAATTTCACAACCTATATCTTTATGTAAATCATAGAGAAATTATACCTTCTTATTTTCGCATATCTTGTCTTTTTCAATCAGGACTTTTTTGTAAATATATGGTATTATATGCTAAATAAATTCTATTATACGTACAATATATAGTAAAATTGGAGTTTTTGCGAATTTTATTGATCTACTATATCTTGTTGTTTTATGTTTTTTTGGTTTTTCGGCAAATATTCGACAATAAAACTTTATACCATCAATTCATCTTCAACAAATAAAACTAAATTTTTTCATCTTGATTTTATTTTGATATTCTTCCTTTTAAAAAAGGAACTAAAGTTCCTCTATTCGAATAAATTTTCGTTTTTCTCTTGATAAAACTCTTGTTCGGTGCTAAAATAAAAACAAAACTAAGAACAAACGTTTACAGGAGGATTTATTTTGAATTACATTGCATGGGGAAAACAATATTTAGATGAAGCTGAAAAATTAAAAGCACACATTGACAACATCCGTTCCAATTGGTCCCGAAAAACGCAGGACGAGCGCCTCTCTGCCAATCACAGAACAGCCATTCTATATGATATGTACTTAGAATGTAAGCACACCGGCGAATTATTGACAAAACGAGGAGAGCAATATGAGAACAAAACTGCTGAACTTTCATGATTTGGAAAAATATTTGGGAACAGAATCTTATGAAATTTCCGATAACAGCCGGCAAATGAGGAGAATGTCTTCGGCAGTCCGTCTTGCTATAAATTGTGAATTGACAAACCGTCAGCAAACCTGTATTACGCTTTATTATTTTGAAAGAGAGAGTATACCGGTCATTGCCCGCAAATTGGGCATAAATAAAAGCACTGTGAGCCGTCATTTGACAAAAGGAAGAAATACCATTAAAAAGGTGGTTTCCTACGCTTGTGCCGAATCACTTTCAAGTGCTTTATGAGAAAATCTCTAAAAGAATACGTTAACTTTTATCACCCGATTTGGTCAGGAGCGAGCCTAGAAGCCCTAAAAAGAGTGCAGCGGTTGTACCAGCGGCGCCGGCAGCCAATCCTCCTGAAAAGATACCGAGGAATCCTTTTTGATTTACTGCTTCTTTTACGCCTTCTGCCAAAGCCCAACCAAAACCAACCAAAGGAACCGTTGCGCCGCAGCCTGCAAAGTTGACAATATGCTGATATAACCCTAAGGCACCGAGCAAAACGCCAAGAGAAACAAACAGAACCATAATTCTGGCTGGTGTTAATTTAGTTAAATCAATTAAAAGTTGACCGACTACACAAATCAATCCGCCGACCCAAAACGCATTTATAAAATTCATACAATATTTCA
>URPG01000416.1 GCA_900549675.1 uncultured Oscillospiraceae bacterium
TTAATAATCTTTTTTACTTTTATAGCAAAACACTTTTTTTAATAATATCATAATCCATGTTCAATGTCTATATTCTTTAGTATTCTTCTAAAAGAACACAAATAATTAAGTATTTTGCAACACTAACCCATTTTTGTAATTACTTTTATCAATCTCCCTTTCTAATTTTTTTCTATTTTTTATTAATATATCTGTGTGAATATCCCGAAAAAAATAAAAAAGTATAACTTGCCAATTCCTAGTTCTTTCTTACGATATATTGCATTACCCTACCACTGCTCTTTCCATCATCTAAATAATTGAACTTTCGATTAAACCGTTGATATTTCTCTTTATTTTCGATTTTGTATGTTTCTAAATGATGAATTTGATGTACTAATTCTTTCTCCAAATGTAAAATAGGTCCGGGCAGTTCATCAATAGAAAAGTAAAAATCACGCAACTCGTGCTCATATTCTTCTAAATCATACATATAAAAAAGAATGGGTCTTTTGAGATTGGCATAATCGAAAAAAACACTTGAATAATCGGTAACCAGAATATCGCTGATTATATAAAGCTCATTGATATCATCAATTGACGATACATTATAAATGAATCCCTGATATTTCTCAAAATCAAATGAGTTTGCCACAAAATAATGGGACCGAAATAGAATGATATATTCTTCGGATAATTCACAGCGCAGATAATCAAAATCCATTTCGGGCTGATAAACATATCCCACGCCGGCTTTATGTTGATTATCCCGCCAAGTGGGAGCATACAAAATTATTTTTTTACCGGTGGGTAAATTCAATTTTTCTCTTATTTTTTTTACATCCTGTTCTGTAAACGAGTATAAAAAATCATTGCGGGGATAACCTGTTTCTACAATAATATCAGCCTTTCCCCATTTATCAAGGGCAAAAGCTGATCTCAGTTTCTCTGTGCAAAAACGTGACGGAGAAATCATATAATCGTATCTCTTGGCATCCATCTCATATTTTTTTTGGATCTCCCTCAGTGAATTAAGGGCATTGCCGCCTTTTACCTTAATATCAAACCCTAACTTTTTAAGAGGCGTTCCATGCCAAGTTTGTATATACACTTGACCTTTCTTCTTATAAATCCACTCCGGAATTCGAGAATTCGAAATCCAGTATTTCGCTTTACTATAATAACGATAATATTCTTTTGAATTATAACGGACCAGTTTTGTGCGGCTATCAGAAAAATATTTTTTCTTTTCTTCCGGTTCTTTAAATGCCCATATGAATTGGAAGTCTTTATATTTTTCTTCCAAAATTAAATATTGATAGAGTGCTTTGGGACTGTCCGCATAGCTGCGCCCCATAAAGGCTTCAAACAGAATCAAATTTTCTTGTACTTTTTCCCCTGCAAAAAGTAAATATTGTGCACGTTTATAGACAAACCACAGCTTTCGCAAACAATAGCGAAAGAATGTGCTTTTTTTAGAGAGGTTTACGCACCATTTTTTGATAGCTCCCATATCTGTTCTCCCACTGCAAGTCGCCTTTTAAAATATAATTAGCAATCAAATATGTAGAATTCCCTTCCAGGTTTGTCACATATTTATTCTTAAACTTCTTGATTAAATGGATATTATACGGTGTACTCTCAATTGATTTTATCAAATCTTTTGCCTGTTTAAATACACAGCCCTGCATTTCTTTCTCTAAATCCACATTCACTCCATTCACTTCTTTATACTGCTCATAGTCATACAAATAGAAGTAAACCGGTTTCTCCAACACAGCAGCTTCAATTGAAATGGCAGAGTAATCCGTAATCACAAAATCAGCTACATTCAGCAAATCCAAAGAAGAAAAGTCCGCACAGGTATATACCCTCTCATCTCTTAGAGGAAAGGATTTGTTTGGATGATGCTTTACAATTAAGTGGTATCGGTTAAAATCTATCTGGCGAATTAAATTGTGTATGTGAATTCGGTTTGTTTTACGAAATGTAGGAACGTATAAGATCACCTTTTTTTCTTGCAGCTCGGGGTACCGAAGATAAATTTTGTCCGCAATTTTTTTAGTGTTTTTTAA
>URPG01000417.1 GCA_900549675.1 uncultured Oscillospiraceae bacterium
TGCAGTCATTACTGCACTTTCTGCAAAGTTCGTTGTAGGTAATGCGATTTCTTTCGTTCAGAAACAATGCCCAATCTTGTTTCCGTTTCTTACTCATTCTCGGCATATCAATCCTCCTTTCCGTCTGAAAATAAAAAAACCACAGGAAAGATACTCAGAGCCTTGTTTCTGTCATTTTTCGGGGCGAAAATCGGGCAAAATTGCCTTTCTAAGCCTTTCAAAAAAATCACGCAAGGTATTTGTACTAACCTGTGGTTATGTATGAAATTGTAGGGTTTGGGGCAACAAAAAACACCGTATTTCTACGATGTTTTCTGTCATTCAAGTAGCAAAAAACGTGACCACTAAAATTATAATCATAAGAACAGGCAAAAAGCGAAGATACCGTTCTAATAGAGCTTTTTAGACTTGTTTTTTGGGGCTTTATATTACTTTCCCTATTTTTTAAGGGTATAGGGTGTTACATCAAGTTCTTAGTATATGAAATTTGCAGATTATTCTTGGATTTGGCTCAAATCAAATGCACCGTTCTCAATCAACTTCAAAATTGTGTCTGCCAAGTTGTTTTTTACAGTTTCACTTTCATTTTCAACGCCAGAATACTCTACATAAATAGTGTTCTCTCCCATATCAAAGGTTGCATAATATATTACGGTTTTGACACCTTGACTATTTGACTTTGTTACGAAATATCCTGCGTTGATATCAACGCCGTCTACACTTGAAGTGATTGTATTTCCATCAATGATAGTATCTAATAGATTTACACCCTGTTTAGAAACTACCATTCTTGTATCATCAATTTTTCCCTCAAAACCCAGAATATTATGATTGTCAGCATCAAAATAAGCATCTGCGGTAACAGGCAAGTCTGCAAAAAGCATTTCAATTTCAGCATCGCTCAAAGGTCTTGTTGTTACATTTAAGTTAATTGAAGATTGTGATAAGTCATTTTTAACAAAAGTAATTGTTTCTCCATCATTCAGCGTGGCAATATCGTTTTTTGTACCAAACAGATTGCTTTGAAAAACTCCCACTCCAATCACAGCAACGAGTACGAAGCAAGCTGCAACAGACACCCATTTTTGCCGATTAGTTATTTTACTTGTTTTTTTCATAGGTTCAGCCTCCTTAATATACTGATTATCGACATTTCCCAATGCCCTTAAAAGTTTCTTTTCTTTCATACAGAGATACCTTCTTTCTCTAACAATTTTTTGAGTTCGTTCCTTGAACGAAATAATGACATCTTGATTTTGCTCTCGCTCATACCATATTCCGTTGCAATTTCTTTAATGGGCGATAAATACCAATATCTTCTCATAAAGATTTTTCGCTGTTCTAATGACAGGGAAGAAAGAAAGCGGTTGAGAATATCCGTTAGAGCGATTTCTTCAACAATGTTTTCTGTACTATCCAACGATGGTATGCACTCTTGTATTTCATCAAAAACCAATGGCATTTGCCCACCATTACGTTTCTTTGCATTAAGCAGTTCGTACCTGTCCAAAGATAGGTTGCGAGTAATCTTCCCTAAAAAAGTTTTTAGGACAGATGGACGGTTAGGCGGTATGCTGTTCCAAGCTCTTAAATAAGTATCATTTACACATTCCTCGCTATCTTCGTCATTGTGAAGAATATTAAAGGCTATGTATCTGCAATACTTTCCGTATTTTTTTGAAGTTTCGGATATAGCAGCTTCGGAGCGCTCCCAATATAAATCTAATATCTGCTTATCATCCATAGGCTTCTCCTCCTTTCCCTTGTATTAAGGCCTTTCACCCTAATAAACGGGAAAAATGTGTCAAGCGTCACTTAAATTCAAAAAATATTTATTCAAAGATTAGCTTTCATTTTTTGAAAGAATATAATAAAACAGCAAAAGGCTTACACCTACAAGTCTCTTAATATTCAATGCGGAAAATTACAATTCATCACTCTCATTTTAACACATCATACCATCTTTATGAACTTTCAATTTAACCACTTCCATTACACTCACGACTTAATGACTTCTTGAATACTTCCCGAAAAAGAAAACTGCCA
>URPG01000418.1 GCA_900549675.1 uncultured Oscillospiraceae bacterium
GGATACGGTATGATGCGGGCTGCGAAACGGCCGGCGGGGAATCAGGGAACTTCCGTTTTTCAGCTGGCCCGCGATGGAATGGATTTTTGTCGTTTCTATCGTTTCCTCAAAGGTCATATCAGGCAGAATAGACGGCAGGCGTTTTGCCAGCATACTTTTTCCCGAACCCGGAGGACCAATGAGTAAAACATTGTGCCCTCCTGCAGCAGCAATCTCCAACGCACGTTTTGCCTCAGTTTGTCCTTTTACGTCACTGAAATCCAATAGATTTTCCATTCTGCTTGTATCTTTGGGTTTAAACTTATGTGGTATTAAATGATTTTTACTACTTAGGTGATCCAGCAATTGGGGAACACTTTTAATGCTGAAAACAGAAATACCCGAAACAATTGCCGCTTCGTTTGCGTTTTCAGAGGGGATAAAAGCTTGTTGAAAACCAAGCTCTTGTGCTTTTATTACCATAGGGAGTATCCCTCTGACCGGTCTTACATCACCGCTGAGAGAAAGCTCACCGATAAAAATTGAATTTGATAGGGATGTGGAAATTTGACCGCTTGCTTGTAATAGAGAGATGAGAAGTGCTAAATCATAAATCGGACCTTCTTTACGTTTATCAGCAGGCGCCAAATTCATAGTTATACGCCTGACGGGAAAAGTAAAACCGCAGTTTTTAAGTGCTGAGCGCACACGATCTCGTGATTCACGTACAGAAGTATCCGGAAGTCCCACCAATTCAAAGGCAGGCAAACCCGAAGAAAGATCAGTTTCAACCTCAACAGGAAAAGCATCCATTCCAAAAAGACCCATACTGTATATTTTTGCTACCATTCATGTTTCCTCCTTATTTTCTCTATTATACGACAAAATACACCTAAATTAAATTCTTTATCCAAAATAAAATTCTATATGTTAGTGAAAATTAGTAAAAATATATTGACTATGATAAAGTTTTAGTATATTATATAAAATATACTTAAAAGAAAAATGAATGTAACTTTTAAGACGTTTCACGATTATATGCCCGGTATTTAGCGACACTCATTTCAGGTGGACGGTGCAATTCCGTAAAGGGCAATCTATCATTACATAAAGTGAGGAAATTTAAATGTACGAAGACAAGACGTTAAATTGCAAAGATTGTGGAAAAGAGTTTGTTTTTACAGCCGGAGAACAGGAGTTTTATGCTGCTAAAGGATTTGTGAACGAACCTCAGAGATGTAAAGATTGTCGAGTGGCAAGAAAGAATGCTGTTAAAGCAGAACGCGAAACCTATACAGGAGTATGCGCATCATGCGGTAAAGAAGCAGTCGTTCCTTTTAAGCCAAGAGAGGACAGGCCTGTTTATTGCAGTGAGTGTTTCGCCGAGATGAAAGAAAATCAATAAAATACAACATTTAAAAAGCCAATATAAAAAACCCTTGCTTTCATGCAAAAAAACAGGGGTTTTTTATATTGGTTTTTGTAGGAATGTATAAAAATCTCTTCTTTAGCACAAAATGGAAGTATCTGTGTTTACAGGAGAGTGATTTTATGAAAAAAGGTTTAACAGGAATCATGTTGTTTGTGATGACTGGGCTCTATATTTTAATGGCCCCTAAATTCTTATCGGCAGATAAAACAACCGAAGATGACGTAAGAACAACAAAGGGCAATAGCCAGCCAATTATGGACATTGCGGCTGATTACGTTTTGGAGGCAGCAAAAATATCTCAATTGCAAGATTTCAGTATTTTAAGAGATTCAGAATTTGCAGATTCTTCAATAGAAAAAGTTCAAGAGGCGTTCCAGCCTATAGGGGAAATGGAAGTAAAGTTTGAACTTCCCTATACGGATGAGGATTTATACTGGCTTTCAAGAGTCATTCATGCAGAAGCCGGTAGTTCGTGGATTCCCGATTGGGTTCAACAAGCTGTGGGGAGTGTAGTGTTAAATCGTGTAAAAGACACCCGTTACTCCGATACAATTGAAAAGGTCATTTTTGATAAAGGACAGTATCATTGTGTGGTAAATGAAAGTATTTATCAGGAGCCGAGTAAAAAAGCGAT
>URPG01000419.1 GCA_900549675.1 uncultured Oscillospiraceae bacterium
TTGGTGTAAAAAAAGGCAGAGGGGTATTCCTCCTGATATTGTGATAGAAGACTGGGTTCAATCGTTTGCATACCGTTCAAAATCAAAATATGGGGTATGTTTTTGCGGCAAAAAGCTGTATAGGCAGGGGAATCAAAATCATGGATATTGGCCACATAAAGAATAAAATCAGCACGCCGTACGGCTTCTTTTGTTTTTTTCATGCGGGCTTCGCCTAATGTAGTGTTATCTTCTAAACCTGCGGTGTCCACCAAGACAATGGGGCCAAAAGGAATGAGTTCCATCGCTTTACTGACAGGGTCGGTGGTGGTACCCGCTTGCGGAGAAACAATGGAGGTTTGCTGTTGTGTTAGAGCGTTAAAGATAGTGGATTTACCGGTATTGGTTTTGCCGATAATTACCACATGACGCCGCAGGGCAGCCGGAGTATTCTGCATATTTCAAGAGCTCCTTGTGTAATATAGTGATAATATTTTTGACAAAAATATCGTATGGATACTTGTTATCTGGGGTTGGATGTGGGATAATAACAAAACAAATAAAAGACAAACAAATTCCTGCGTGGACGTCGTTGGGGCAATAAAGAATAAAGAAAATATTTTGGCATAGTCGGTGCAGGAAATTCGTCAAAGATATAAGAGTAGGGAGGGATTTTTATCAGACAGCCAATCAATGTCCATGTCTATCTTTATCGTAAAAATTATAAAAATGAATTTGAGTTTGCGGTTTTTCAGCGCGCAGATGACCCCCACTACTGGCAGGGAATATCCGGAGGTGTAGAAGAAGGGGAAACAGTTGTAGAAGCCGCTTTAAGAGAATCTTTTGAAGAGGCCGGAGTTTTCATAAATAGTGATATCTATCCACTGGACACGATTAGTTATGTGCCGGCTGACGTCTTTTCTGTTTATAAGCAATGGGGAAAAGATGTTGTCGTTTGTCCCATGTACTTTTTTGTGATTCCCTTTGAAGGAGTTATACAACTTTCTGATGAGCATTTGCAGGTAAAATGGTGTACCTATCAAAACGCTTATGACTTAATTTACTGGCACGACCAAAAAACGGCTCTTTGGGAACTTAATCAGCGGTTATGCAGGGGCAATCTTATTCGTTGATTCTTATAAATTTACTTTTGTTTCAGAACTATATTTTACACGACCAAGTTAAATCAAAGATATAAATCTCGTTTGCCGATTTTCATTTTTTCAAGATTTTCTTCTACTTGTATGCGAATTTTTTCATTTGAAATATTGGAAAGCTGATGACGAATGACTTTTTCGCTTTTTTCTAAGAATCTGGGATTGCCATAATCAATTGCGTATTCATAAAGAGTCAGCAGGCCGTTTGGCAGACAAACATTTTTAATTTGTCCTGATTTTGCCAGACGCATAAAACGGTCGCCCGTACGTCCGCTGCGGTAGCAGGCGGTGCAGAAACTGGGAACGTAATTGTCATCTAATAGTTCCTCAATAATTTCATCGGCGGTACGGTCGTCATTAATCTCAAATTGCGATTGATGATTTTCTCTGTTTTGATAGCCGCCGACGTCAGTGCTTGAACCGGCGGAAAGCTGAGAAATCCCAATTTTCAAAAGCTTTTTACGCATTTCGTGGTTTTCTCTTGTCGAAAGAATCATACCCGTAAAGGGAACAGCTAATCGAATAATCGCTACAATTTTAAGAAAAGTTTCATCATCTACTAAATGCTTGAATCCGTCAAGGCTCATATCCTTGGTTTTACAAAGTCTGGGAACCGAAATTGTATGAAAACCAACTCCGAAATTTTCTTCTAAATGCTCGTTGTGCAGCATTAAACCCATGACTTCAAAGTAAGGGTCAGCGACCGAACAAAACACCTGCTCCCACATCGTCAATACCGCCCTGCATGGCTCGGTCGAAAGCGGTTAAATGATAGTTATAATTGCTTTTGGGACCGCTGATATGCATTTTTTCATAGGTGGGTTGATGGTAGGTTTCTTGAAATAAAATATAGGTGCCGATACCGGCCTCATGGAGCTTGGCGAAATTTTCTACCGTGGTAGCGGCGA
>URPG01000420.1 GCA_900549675.1 uncultured Oscillospiraceae bacterium
TATTATTTTCTGTTTCTGTTACAAAAATATTAGAAGCCGCCGCTACAGAAGAAATAACCGGAATTGATAAATAAATGATAGGACATATGAGTGTTACAAATGCATGGGACATCATTTGCCGATAATTTAGATTCTCAGCAGAATCCGCTAACAAGCTTTTTAATAAACTGGGCATAACCGCAGTTGTTTCTGCTTCAGATAATACGATAATGACAAAAAAAGCAATGGGAATCAATACAGCCATTACTATCGGCAGCAAAATTAAAAGTACCCTCATGCCTTTACTGCCCCAAATATGAGAAAAATCATTGCGAATGATTTTACTTTCTGAGGAAGATAGAAAACCAAGCTTAAAAATGCCTTGTGCTTTTTTTTCTTTATTCAATGGTATCTGCTCCTTCCGGCTCAATTATCGGTAAGCTTTCTTGCCTGTTTTCTTCATTTTCTTCCAGATCTGCGTCAAAATCAATATCCTGCCATTCGTTATAGTCTTGCAATTCTTCAAATTGATTCTGTGGAAGATCATTTTCCAAATATTGCCCGGAAATAAAGCTATCACAAATTTCTGTAAGAGAAGGTCTTAAAATTTTAGCTTCATATATTTTACAGCCATGTGATATGGCATCCGCAATAATAGCAGGCATGTCCTCTTCTTTTTGTATCTTTTTTCTCCAAACGCCCGCTTCATGCCGAAAACCCACCGGTAAAAGAGAATCCGGAGTAATATGCAGCTCCGCTTGATAACGAAGACCACTGGCCACACGAAGCTTTTCAAAATCACCCTTTATCATTAATTCAGCTTGATTAATAATGCCAAACTGTGTACAAATTGATTCGGCATGTTCTGGATAACGCGTACAAATAAGGGAAGTAACCCCTTCCTGCTGAGCAATATAATCAATGATATATTGAACGGATTCCGTGGTTTCTCTGTCCATCATCATGGTCGGCTCATCTAAAAGCAAAACCTTTGGGCTGTGCACCAAGGCTCTGGCAATATTTGCTCTTTGCATGGCATTGGTTGGTAAATGCTTGGCCGCTATATCCCGATATTCCCAAATATTTAAATTGTGCAGTAAAAAAGAGATGCGGTCAATAGCATCATCTGTACCGACCTCATGTAAGCCGGCATAAAATCTCAGATTTTCATCGACTGTCATATCCGGATAAAATTTAGCTGTTTCTGTAACCACACCGGTAACGCTTAAAATTCTTCTCAAATCAGTTTTAGGTGATAAGCCTAAAATAGAAAATTCTCCCTCTGTCGGAGTAACTAATCCTGCCAATATTCGTAAAAAAGTCGTTTTTCCACTGTTGGCAGGACCTAATAAACCAAAAATTTCTCCTTCGGAAATTTGCAGTGTAAAGTTAGACAAAGCCGCTTGATTACCATAGGTTTTTGTTAATTGATAGGTTGAAATAATCGACATAATCCGTCTGTGTCCTCTCTTGACTGATAGAATTCAAGTCGTGCCTGTCATCTGACGTCTGATGTTCCTCTTTCTACTAAATAAGTGGATTTTAAATCAGCCAAATGCATTTTGGCTGCAAGCGGATATTGATAAAATGCATTCCCCATGGCAAAGCTACCGCCCCGCACAGAATCATCAAATCCCCCCATATGCCAACGAATAGCCATTGCTTCAGCAGGTTTTAAACGAATAAACCTCTCAATCAAAAAAACAGATTTTTCACCGTGACCGTAGGGAAAAGCATCTTCTACGATATAATACGCTCTTTTCTCCCATTGTCCTGTTTCCTCGTTTTTTACATTTCTAGTGGACGTTTTATAAAATTGAGCCTTACAAACATCATGTAAAAGACCGCAAATCGCAAAACTTTCTTCGTTGTCTGTTTCTTCAAAATATTTTCTTCTCAACACTTTGTAAACATTAATACTATGCATAACTAGGCCGTGCTCACAGGCGCAATGAAACTTTGTACTGGCAGGTGCCGTGAAAAAATCAGTGTTCTTTAACCATGCTAAAAACTTTTCCGCGCCCTCTCTTTTTACATATTTCTGAAAAATGTCACAAAATTC
>URPG01000421.1 GCA_900549675.1 uncultured Oscillospiraceae bacterium
AGGACAAACGCACGGTCTATGGGGAATGTACCTACCGTCTGGTTCCCAGGGAGGATGAACCCAGCGTGTGCCTGATGCACGACTGGATCTACCTGCCAACTGCCTGATGTCACGAATAATATATAAAATATGTGACATATATGAAAACTGTACTGCCTTGCAAAATTTTTGATTTTTGATGTATAAATCAGATTTTTAATGGGAACACTCAAAATAAGAGGAATAGGACCTATTGCAATCATGTCACGAATAATATATAATATTCGTGACATGAAGGGAGGCGGTATTGTGGACAACGGATATACAAAACGAATACGAGAGCGTGTTCTTTCTCTTGAAGATGGAACTGTTTTTGTGATGTCTGATTTTGCGGATATTGCAGATACATCCACTATTCGTCAAAGTTTAAGTCGTTTAGTGCAATCAGGAACATTGCGCCGTATTTTGAAAGGAGTTTATGAAAAACCAAAATATAGCAAACTTCTGGATGAATATGTGGCGGCAGACCCGGAAGCGGTGGCGAACGCATTGGCACGAAGTTATCACTGGACGATTGCCCCATGTGGGAATACAGCATTGAACCTGTTAGGTCTTTCAACACAGGTAACAGCAGTATGGTCCTATATCAGCGATGGTCCATATAAGACCTACGAGTGGAACTCTACAAAGCTGGAATTTAAGCACCGGACCAATAAAGAGATTACCGGATTGTCCTATATGACAAGTTTGGTTATACAGGCATTAAAAACGCTTGGCAGATCGAATGTTACGCCAGAAGTCATACAGATGCTTTCCGAAAAACTGACAGCCAAGGATAAACAGGCTTGCTTGAAGGAAGCAACAGAGTCTACGGATTGGGTTTACGATACGATACGGCAGATTTGTGGAGGTGAAAAGGTACAATGAGAAATATAGCAAGACTTTCAGATAACGACCGCAGGGAGCTGTTCAGAAATACAGCAGATAAAATGGGGCTGAATGATGCCATTGTAGAAAAAGACTTTTGGGTATGTTTTACGCTGGATTATTTATTTCACCGCTCACCATGGAAAGAGTCCATCACCTTTAAGGGCGGTACCAGCCTTTCAAAAGCCTTTCACCTGATCAGCCGGTTTTCAGAAGATATTGATTTGATTCTGGACTGGCGTGTATTGGGATATGGCAAAGATGAACCATGGGAGAAACGTTCCAATACAAAACAGGATGCTTTTAACAAAGAAGCCAATGCGCGTGCGGAGGTATTTCTGTCCGAAACATTCTGCCCGGCAGTCAAAGCCGGCTTATCCCAGGAAATCGGTTGTGAAGCAAATGTCTACATAGATGAAAAGGATAAACAGACGGTCATTTTCGCCTATCCGCACCTTTTTACAAATACGGCGACCTTACAGGTGATCCGTTTAGAGATTGGTGCGCTGGCAGCGTGGACTCCTGCAAAAACAGCGCAGATCGAACCATACGCGGCAAAATATTATCCGAAGATTTTTGAGCAAAAAGAAACTGCAATCCTTACCGTTGCCCCGGAACGGACCTTCTGGGAAAAAGCCACAATCCTGCACCATGAAGCGAACAGACCGGAACATTTGGAAATGCCGCAGCGGTATTCCAGACATTATTATGATCTCTACCGCATGGCTGCAACACCGGTCAAAGAAGCTGCTTTTTCCAGGCTGGATCTCCTGAAGAAAGTTGTAGATTTCAAAATGAAATTCTATCCCAGATCATGGGCGAAGTACCCGGAGGCTGTGCCGGGCACATTAAAATTACTCCCGCCGGAATACCGGTTCGCAGCATTGGAAGCGGACTATAACTCTATGCAGGATATGTTGTATGGAGATGTTCCGACATTTGAGACAGTCATAGCAGCGGTCCGGGAACTGGAAAAAGAGATCAATACACTATAACAATTACATATCCGTTTATTTGCCGGCTATTCTAAGATGCTTTAGAATAGCCGGTTTCTTGTTTTCAAAGGAGGGATGCTATATTACGCAAAATGAAGTCAATGCCGTTTTTGACGAACAGGTACGGCTCTGTGC
>URPG01000422.1 GCA_900549675.1 uncultured Oscillospiraceae bacterium
CTTTTTTATCGAATCTTTTTAAAGAAATCACTGAGAAGCGTTTTACATTCTTCCTGCATAAAATTTCTATAAATTTTGACAGTGCCTAGATTCTCTTTTTGATAGACTTCTAAAGCAGATATAGGCAGCTTATCATCTTCTTCGCCATAGATTACTCTATCTATTCGGGCATTGACAATGGCACCTGCGCACATGACACAAGGCGATAAAGTCACATATAGGCGGCAATCTGATAACCGCCATGATTTTAAATATTTGCAGGCGTTATGAATCGCTTCTATTTCCGCATGCCAAAGTGCATTTTGCTTTTCTTCCCGTCGGTTTCTTCCGGTGCCGATTACAATTCCATCTTTTTCAATAACTGCCCCCACCGGGATTTCACCGCACTGAGCCGCTTCTTTTGCTAAAGCTAAAGCCAATTGCATATACTCATGCTTTGGTAAAAATTCCAAAGGTTGCATATTATCCCAAACCGATGTTGACTGCAATTAAATTATAACAGACATATAAAATAGTAATCCAAAAGGAAATCGAAGTAAACCATGAACCGGCAATACGGGAAACTGTAACCGGTATGAGAGCAGTTGGTTGATAGGCTACCCCATCTGTAACAGGCTGTTTCCGCTTGTTATTTTCCCACAACTTGGAACGATACTTAATCAGCAGCACAATGATGCCAATTAAACCTAAAATGACCGGTACTAAAAAAGTAAGGCTTACAATTAAAGCCGCTGCTTCTTCAATAAATAAAATATCGGCGTAAGATGACAGAACCGCTAGAGAATTGTACAGGAAGTGAATCACAACGGTTACCCACAGATTGCGGGTTTTTACATAGGTTAACCCAAATACAATACCTGCTGCCGAAGTCACTAAAACAGAAATAATATCACCGTGCATGAGTCCAAACAATACTCCGGATGTCAGTACCGCGAAGAGTTGACCGTGATGTTTTTCCAGATAGGTCAAAATAACACCTCGAAATACAAATTCTTCCACTAACGGGGCAATTACAACAATCGCCAATATGTGCGGTATCACCACTTCAGCACTCATTTGCGAAGGCAGACTACCCTCAGCTGTTTGAATACCTATATTTGACAGAAGATTTTTAAGAGCACTGGCAGGAAGATTGGCAAACATAGCTACTCCTATGCTTGTCAAAATTAAGCAGAGCTTAAAAAAAACATTTCCTTTCTCTGTTTTCACGACCTCCGTCATAGAAAGCCGTGAGCCCTTAAAAAAGATGAAAGCAGGGATTAGTAGGGCAACCGGACTTAAAAAGGCTTGCATCCAATACAAAATGGACTCATAATCGCCCCTATTATTAAGTAAATCTCCTGCCAAGAACACCTGTGCCACCATTACAAACACAGTGCTCACTGCCAGCATAATGAACAGACAGGCTATTAAGACCAAGCCTGCTTTATTGACAGCCGAGCGCATCGATTTTCTTTGCATTCGATAAGGATCAAACAGGGGATAGCCATAAGGCGGATACGGATATCCCCCATTTGGCATCCAAGGCGGCACAACGCCTGCAGGCGGTACAAAAGGCGGATAGGGCCCGGTATACTGCTGTCCATTTTGTACCGGCGGAGCTGTGGAATTTATTTCGTGATTTGCAGACTTACCATTGTCATCTGTTGTCACAGTTTGGTTCAATGGCTCATTGGGATAATTCATAAAATAACCTTTCCGGCAAATGATTACATCAAAGAGCAAATTTTAGATGCAAAGTCAACCGCATCTTCAATTGGCAAGCCTTCAATCAATAAAGCCTCGTTATAAAGAATTTCTGTATAGAGTTTGAGCTTGTCATTATCTCTCTCATACAGAGCTTGTAAGGAAGAAAAAACAGGATGAGAAGCATTAATTTCTAGTACTCTTTCAGCTTTAATTTTTTCTCCTGTTGGCATGGAATTCAAAACTTTTTCCATTTCTGTGGTAATTTCACCCTCTGTTGAAATACAAACAGGATGTTTTTTCAAGCGTTTGGATAAACGAACTTCTTTAACTTTGTCTTTTAAAGCT
>URPG01000423.1 GCA_900549675.1 uncultured Oscillospiraceae bacterium
AAAATTTTAGTTGATAGTGAACCATTATTTAAAATGCAGAATTAAGAGAATAAAGTCAGAACTACAAAATTATTTTTTCAGACCTTGGTTTGAAAGATTAAATAAATTTTTTGGGAGGTATTGTTGTGAAAAGACTGATTTCATTATTATTGACGCTCTGTATCTGCTTAGGATTTGTTTCTTGCGGGGGACCACCCGGGGAACAGCCTGTCGCGGCGCCCGGAAACGAAAGCGGGAAGGATGAAAAAACGTATATCGTACAAGGTTCGATTCCTGACCCTGCTACTTTTATTGCCAATCAGCATTCAGAAGCCGGTACAGGTAATTTTGGGGATTTCGCTTATGAGGGCCTTATCCGTTATCAGCGCGGCACCGATGACATTGAGCTTCAGTTGGCAGAAAGCTATTCTCATGAAGGAAACAAAACTGTTTTTAAATTGAGGTCAGGAGTTAAATATAATGACGGAGAGCCTTTTACCAGTAAAGACGTTTGGGCGTTTTATGCCATTAATCCGAACACACCGGTGCAGTATTTGGAGAGTATTGAAATACCGGATGACCTTACGGTGGAGTTTGTCTGGAGAGATCCGGCTCCTTCCGAAGACCTTAGAATCAAACTCATTGCACGTGAAATTCATCATGCTAGAGCGCCTTATCATATTTACGGAGAATATGCCGATAAATTAAGTAAGCTATGGGAAAAACTGCCATTACTTACAGATGAACAAATTTCCAAAGGAATCACAGCACCTTGGGGCAAGGATAAAACAGCTGACCCCGATACTGCCGCAGAGATTGATGAAGTTTATAAGGCATACTGCCATCACGAAGAACCGGAGCATTACGTTATCGGAACCGGCCCTTATGTCAATGTGTTAGGACATACGGTCAACGAAGCAACCTTGATTCCCAATCCGTATTATTGGAACAAGGAAATAAAACTGTTCGACAAGATAATCCTGAAAAGAACGACCGACGCGACAAAGGCGAATATGCTGATGTCGGAAGAAATTCATTGGATGGACGGTACTCTACCAAAAGATTTGACGGAAACCATTTTAAAATCCAATGAAAATGTCATTTACTATCCCATGGAAGACGCCGCCTGTCAAGGTGTGTATTTCAATACACAATCTAAAACTTCACCTATGGATAAAAAGGAGTTTCGGCAGGCTTTAAATTACATAGTGGAAAAAGAAGCTCTGCGGGACATTGGTTCCTATCAATCGAAAATTAACCCGTGGTCTACCACTGTTATCCCGCCTTCTATGCTGGAAACCTACATGGGCAAAGAAGTAATGGATAAAATGACACAATATACCACCAATCACGAAAAAGCAACTGAACTTTTAGAAAGCATAGGCTGTAAAAAAGAAAATGGTTCATGGCTAAATCCCGATGGAACCCCCATCAAAATGGTGATTGGCATTGATAAAAATTGGTACATTGCTACGTTGGTGGCTCCTGCTTTAGCCAGTCAGTTCAATCAATTTGGATTAAAATGTGAAGTTAATGCAGTTGACGGCAGTGTTTATGGGACTCAGGCAGATACGGAACATGCCTTTGATATGAGTTGGGACTGGATGAATATAGCCTGGACTTTTTCTCACCCGTATTTTGGATTGACCGATTTCTTTGGAGCAAATTCAGGATATTTTAAAAAGATGAATTTTCCTTATGATGAAGAAAAGAAATTGGCTACCCTGGAATTGGAAGATTGGGACGGCAACACTTTTAATCCCTGGGCTTGGACAGAAGAAATGCTGAGGGAAACAGATGAAGCAGTCAGTCAAGACCATTGGGAAAAAATGATTTGGGCGGCCAATGAAAACGCCTTTGGTATTAATTTCTATCAAAACGTAACAGGAGCTTGGGAAAATCGTTCGGCAGTGAGTGGTTTACCCATGCTGGATAAAATCACAGAAGACAGGTGGATGCCTTTCCCTGAAACCCCTGAGGATAAAATAGGCGTTTACAATTTGAACGTAGGTTTTTCGGGATATATCCGAAAAATGTCAATGCTGC
>URPG01000424.1 GCA_900549675.1 uncultured Oscillospiraceae bacterium
ATGAAATTTATTTTTCCCTATATTTTCCCTTCACACTAACCCGCCGTAAAAAAATGCTAAACCTGGTGTCATAAAGAAAACCAATGCTGTCGAAATCATAACAAATGCTGTGTCTCCTGTATTCATAACCACTCCTCCTTCAAAATCCTTTCCATGCTCCTGGCATCTTCTTTGAAGGAGGCATTCTCTCCGACAAAGCAGGTGTGCCTCTTTGCACGGAGTTTCTGTTACATCTATACAATAAAAAAAGTGTCTAGAAATCTTCTAAACACCTTTGTTGGAATAAAGTATAACACACTTTGAATTAACAGACAATAGTCAATATTAACTATCTTTCCTCTGATTCTTCTACGATTTTCAAAAAATCTGCTTCTTCCTGCTTTGGTTTCGGAATAAATTTGTTTGCAATTCTTCCCTTTCCACGCTTTTTCACATAAAAAAATCCAATAATTGAAAATACAACCGCTCCAATAAAATTCACAAATAGATCTTTCATTGTATCCAAAAGCCCAATATCCAAATAACCACCAAGTCCAAGCTCTTTTCCATTTACTATCACGCTGTTAATATCTCCAATATGAATCACTTGATTACCGCCCGTTGGATCAAGCATCACTGTATTGATACTGTTTACAATCGTATCCTTCTGTGTGTCCATCCCGAAAAATAAATCCATACCGCACTCAAAAAATTCCCACATCACACCAATTGTCATTGAAAAACAAAATGCTACCACTGCCATGTAAAGCGGTGACAAATTGAACTTTGCTCTCTCATCCCGATTAAGAATATCTACTAACGAAAAACCAATTGCGGCTGCTAAAAATCCATTCAAAGTATGAAGCATTGTATCCCAATTGGGAACGCGCGTATAATATGCACCGATCTCCCCCAAAATTTCTGCCGAAAATATAAACAGTAAAATAATAATCTCCAATGTCGTCGGAAGTTCAATCTTTAACTCTACTTGGAGAAAGCTCGGAACAATCAACAGCAATAAAGTCAATACACAGTAAAACACATCTTCGTAATTCCTGTTTAAAATCTGTAGAATCATCACCAGAATTACCAATGCTCGAAGTACCATATACACCACAAAAGAACTTTTATGTTCTTTTATTTCCATCTTTAATGCTTTCCAGCGAATTCTCAACTTTTGTCTCATCTTTCGTCCTCTTTCTTTCATTTTACCTACTTATCTTACCTCTTTCTCTACAATTCTTCAACCTTTTAATTGTTAACCATTATTTATATATAGTTGACAATCAACCTTGTATAACGTATACTTAATTAAAAATGTATTTATTTACAATAATCTTATGGAGGAAACTTATATGCAAAAAACCAACTTTAAAACACTGAATCTATGTATGATTGGTGTAGTTACTGCCGTCATCGTTATTATGGCGCAAATATCCATTCCAATGCCTCTCGGTGTTCCAATGACCATGCAAACCTTTGCCATCACACTAGCCGGAATTATACTCGGCTCTAAAAAAGGAGCTGTAGCTTCTCTCATCTATGTGCTGCTTGGAGCAGTTGGTGTTCCCGTATTCGCGAACTTTAGTGGTGGATATCAACTTTTGGTTGGCCCAACCGGTGGTTTTATCATCTCATTTCCAATTATGGCGTTCATTATCGGACTTGGCGTTGAGTACAAAAATCGTTTTAAAGGCTGTTTTACCTTTTGTCTGATTCTCGGAACATGCATTAATTATCTTTTTGGTGTTGTTATGTTCTGTATCATCATGCACAGCACCGTTTGGGTTGCACTCACAGCTTGTGTGCTTCCATTTATTCCTACTGCTATTTTAAAAGCCATCTTGGCCAGTATACTTGGATTAAATCTAAGAAAGAGAGTCCCGGGATTATCCTAGGGCTCTCCTTTATTATGCGAGCATTTTTCATTACACAGAACAAAATTCTCACAATAAAAAATATCGAAAGTTTAAACCTTTCGATATTTTTTTAAGGCGCCAACCAGATTTGAACTGGTGATAGAGG